>CAZHIG010000007.1:0-9092 GCA_964532705.1 uncultured Erysipelotrichaceae bacterium | reverse complement strand
ACTACAGATAAGTAGACGATGAAATCTATTTATCTTGCAGCAGCACTTTATTTTATGATGATGGGAATCTCACTTGGGCTTATGTTTTATGTCAGTGCAGATGGCTTGAGATACTACAGTCAATACATACTCAAGCAAAGTCTTATGGAAGTGGCACACGAGTTGAAAGAAATCCCTGTACATCAAAGAGAGGAGTTGGTTATGGGCTTAATCGAAAATATGCTTAGCTTAAGAAAACCCAGTGACGAACTCTATTACATTGAACTCTTAGCATTTAGTGCAGATCCCATTGGATTTAAGGTGGCACTTTCTGTAGATCCTAACTATCAAGATGAAGACATGATATATCGTTTTGAAGAAGTGGTAATCGAGGTGAATCAATGACTGCAAAAAAAGGACTTTGGTTAATTTTAGGGGCATTAATGTTTAGCATATTTATCTTTCTAGGAGCGTTTTTATATGTAAAAACACAACTAGATACAACAACTGTGGTCGTGGCTTCAAATAGGATTGAAGCGCGTCATAAGATGACAGAAGAGGATCTTGAACAGGTTGAAATTTCAAGTCATCTACTCACAGAGTCTATGATTTTAAACATTGAAGATGTCGTTGGGAAATACATGGTGATTGATGGTTTTGCATCCAGTGGTGCAATTCTATTTGATGAGATGTTTGAATCCATAGATGAATCTTTGGATGCACCCACCCTACGACTGAATGAGGGTCAAGCCATCTATGCACTTGATGTAAGCTTAAAAATGAGTGCAGGAAATTCCTATGTCGTGAATCAAAAAGTTGATTTGTATGGAACCATTGATACGCGAGAATATACCCTTTCTGATCGACTCATTTCTTCAGTTCGAATTGTAGGATTAAAAGATAAGAATGGATTGGATGTTGAAACCAACACAAAGTCGATCCCAAAAATCATGTTGTTAGCGATTGATCAAAGTCAAATATCAACTCTAGCAAAATTAGAAGTGTTAGGGGAAATAAGCATCGCGTCAATTGCGTATTCAAGTGATTCCACTGAAAGTTTGGCAAATGTTGAAAGTGAATTGTGGAGAAAACTGAATGCTCAATGAGTTTGATTTTGGTTTAATCCAAACGTATATAGATGACCCTTTGATCACAGATGTGAATTACAATGGTTTACAACTTTGGGTCGATCATCTAAAAAAGGGGCGATATGCCATTGATGGGTTTGAAGCCCATGAGTTTATGTTGACTTTGGTGTATAAAATTGCAAACCTTGTCAACTTACCTTTTAACACTCAAAGTCCTGTGATTGAGGCAGAAACTAAAGAGTTACGGATTTCAATTATCCACAACTCAGTAGCCAGAGGTGGAATGAGTCTATCCATTCGAAAAACACCTTCCGTTTGTAGACTACACGATGCTAAAACAGGGATTCATACCTATGCGCCTAAGAGTGTGATTGATTATTTACATCAATCGGTAAAAAAACATAAAAACATCATGATTTCTGGTTTACCAGGTTCGGGTAAAACGGAGATGGTGAAATACCTAATGGAATCAATCCCTCCGCAAGAACGAGTCATTACCATTGAAGATACATTAGAACTTCGCTATGGAGATATGTATCCTCATAAAGATCACGTCATGATTAAAGTGAAAGAACTCTTTGATTATGAAAAAGCCATTAAGAGTTCACTTAGACAGCGACCGGATTGGATTTGCATCTCTGAAGTCCGTGGTCATGAAATCATACACTTACTTCAAAGTGTATCGACCGGTACTTCACTCATCTCAACCATCCATGCAGAAAGTGCCTATGCAATACCTTTTAGAATGATGGTCATGATGCCAGGCGCTCATCTTACCAACCAAAGTTTAAATACAGTGATCCATGACACTGTGGATGTGGGTGTGCATTTAGAAGTGGTGAGTACTCCTAAAGGAATTTCAAGAAGAATTAGAGAAGTCGTCGCATACTCAATCGATGAGAATCACAACTGTATAAAGGAGCCAATTTATGATCGTAAAACTAAGCACTCAGATCCTCAAAAAGCAGTTTAATTTAAATCGATTGATTCTGTTCTTTGAAGTCTCCTTAGTATTTATTTTCTCAATTCTTTTTGATTTAAAAATTCAATCGAGTTTTCTGCTCTTAATGGTTTCGTTTGTTTTAAGTCCTTGGTTTATCAAATTTGAAAATATCTACAATAGGGAAGAGAAAGAATTTTTTGAACTCACAGATTTTCTTCAACAGTTTGTAGCAGCATTTAAACAGCATCCAAAAATATATGCCAGTTTATATGAATGCAAAAACATGAGTACAAGTGCTTTATACCATGATGTTGAAGAATGGCTTGCTGCTCTTGAAGAAGGTGGATTTCCCAAAGAACATGCTCAAGTATTCATTGAGAAATATCCACATTTTATCGTAGGGAATCTTGTTCATTTAATGTTGGCCATCGAACATTATGGAAGTTTTGAATACTCTGAAGGACTTGAACTGATTCAAGATGATCTCGAAGACTGGATTGAAGATACCTATGCTTTTAAGCAATCACAACAAAGTACTAAGCGTAGAATAGAACTCTTGTCAGTCTTATCATTGGTCATTGCTTTCTTTAGCCATTCGATGCTCTTTAAAGCAAGAAACTTAGAACTTACGGGCTTTTATCAATTAAGTCTTGTGGCTTTTCTATTGATGATTTTGTTTACCTTGTTGATGGCTCATAAGGCTCTATCCTCTGCATGGATAGATCAAAGAGAAATGATATGGCGAAAAGCTTAAGCATATTACTGATGCTTGTGGCATGGATCAGCTTAGACCCATGGATCGACCCAATATTAATGTCATTTAAAGAAAAGAATTTTGAAAAACTTGTACGCATCGCGAATGTTGATTCATCAAAACTACAAATGAAAAGAGTAAGAAGACTCAAAAGAAGTCGATTTGTATTGCTTGCATTTTTATTGATAGACTTCAGTCTTTTGAGGATGGGTTTAGTGCTCTTCATGCTTATTTTCACATTTATGAGTCCATATTACAGATTGAAGAGCCAAGTGAAACAATTGACACAACAAATACGGTATCAGTTTCCAATTTATCTTAGACAACTTCAGGTGTTGTTACAAAACAATACCGTAGTCAGCGCGATTGAAGCATCGTTGGATCAAGTTCCAAGCTTATTTAAACAAGACATCATTGTCTTGCATCAGTCATTGTTAGAGTCTCCTATGGATCTTAATCACTACCTTAAGTGTATGAGAATCTATGAGTTACCTGAAATTACGCGTGCCATGAAATGGTTATATCGTTATCAAAGTTTAGGTACACAGGATGTAAATCGTCAGTTTAATCGGATGATTATCTCAACAACGAAGTGGCTAAGACAAACACGGCTTGATGGAAAACAACAGAAGTTAATGGTGTATCAATGGTGGGGAATGGTGCCTTTGTTTGGGGTAACACTTGTATTTCTAAGCGCCATGATGAGTGTAGCAAATTCATTCTTTTGAAAGGAGGTGAAATTAAATGAAAGCATTTTTTGAAGAATATGGCTTGGTATTGGTTGTGACCGTAATTGCAACTGGAATGATCGTTTTTTCAGAAGGATTCAAGGATACCATGCAGACTACTTTAGAAAATCAGTGGTCAGAAATGACAACGATTAGCTGATGAAAGGTGCATTTGAAGTCACAATTGTATTAATTTTTGGAATGATGTTTATGGTTATGGGGATGGACTATGTGACGGTTATTCTCTCCAATAACCAAGCTCGATCCTTGGCCGAAAATACCCTAGCCATTATTGAACATCAAAATCGTTACGATGAAAGTGTTGTTTGGATGATTGAGTCGAGTCCTCTTGTTTGTAAAGAGTGTAGTCTTTCGATTTATGCGCATGACCTTTATCCAGAACGGGTTTGGATTGATGTGAAATATCCCATTCATTTAACGTATATGAACTATTCGACTTATTCTGTCATCCGTTTACTCAGTCGTCCTTTAGGATAGCAATGGCTATCCTATTTTTATGGCCTAGTGTAAAATAGATGTGCAGGTGAAAAAATGATACTTACGATTGATGTTGGAAATTCAAATTCTGTACTTGTTTTATATGATTTAGACTATAATATTCACTACAGTCATAGAGAAGATACAGTTAAAGATTCTACGCCAGAATTAATTGATCAATGGATTGACTTACTCATTGATCCGATTTTAACTCAATATAAAGTTGATGATTTTGCACTGAGTTGTGTTGTTCCATCTATTGCTCCAGTATTAATTCATTCACTTCAAAAGAAACTGAAAAAGTCAGGCTTTGTTTTAAACATGAATGAAGTGGATGACTTTGTTGTTCATCTTGATCATGCCCAAGAGTTAGGTGCAGATTTAATTGCGACTAGTTTTGGAGCCATGAGAAAATTTCAAATGCCTTGTATCATAGCTGATTTAGGTTCAGCAACCAAAATCACAGTAGTAAATGAGAAATCTGAATTTGCCAGTGGTTTAATCCTTCCTGGTCTCAAAGTTGCTCAGTTAGCGATGAATGCATTCATTCCTCATCTGCCTGAGATTCCACTCACATTTCCAAAACAATTGTTAGGGCGAGACACAATAGCGTGTATGCAAGCAGGTTTGATGTATTCTAATGTGGACGCCATCCTGGGAATCAGTCAACGGATCGAAAAAGAATTAAATCAAAAATGCACTAAAATTCTAACAGGTGGATTATCCATTTTAATAAAAGATGCTTTAGAAGAATTTAATTATGAACCCAATTTATTAAATGAAGGATTGTTATACCTCTATCTTAAAAAGCATGTATAAATACTTTACTTTATGGTGCGAATAAGATAATATACTAATTGCGCATTAGCGTTATATGGCGGTCGTGGCGAAGTTGGTTAACGCATCGGATTGTGGCTCCGACACTCGCGGGTTCGAGCCCCGTCGATCGCCCCATTTAGTAAATAACTTTGGTTTCCAAAGTTTTTTTTTGCATTTATTGACATCGGTAATGGCTCTTGTATAATGAAAATTAAGAAGAGTCTTATCCATAATGTCTTTTTCGTGCTTATTTAAAAGGAGCTGCACATGAAAAAAATGAAGTATATCAGTAAAGAAAAAGTAGAAGGTGCTGCTCGATTTGTGGATGAGCATCGTCAAATCAATCCAAACCAAACTTTTTCAACCAATGATGTTGAAGAACTCACCGAAGAAGATCTTCTGGTCGAAGATGTTGAAACGATTGAAGATGTTTTAGAAACTAATTTGAGTTCACCCTCAGATGTTGAAGACTCGGATTTACTAGAAACTTCGAGTGAAGATGAATTTGTTGAAGTTTCTAAAGAAGATTTGATTGAAGAAGAAGTGGTTGAACTAGATTGGAAAGAAACACAAGAGATCCAAGAAACACCTGAACAAACTGAAGAACCAAAACTTGGGTTTTGGAACAAGTTTAAGAAGAGTGCATTGGAAGAACCTGTAAAGGTTGTGGTTGAAGAACCCATTAAGAAAGAGGAAAGTAGTATGAGTTACAGTACAAAGCAAAGTGGATATGCACAAGATGCAGCTGCAGTAATTAGCAGCACCATGGTGATTCGTGGAGATGTTGAATTGGACACAAGTTTAGTGTTTGCAGGTAAAATCATTGGGAATGTGGTTTGTAAAGATGCTGTTGAATCTAAGAACGGCGGAAGCATCGAAGGTAATTTAAGTGCATTGTCGGCTGAGTTTATTGGAGGCAGTGTTAAGGGAAATGTTTTAGCCCAAGAAAAAATTGTGATTGATGAAGATACTGTCATTGAAGGGGATGTATCTGCGAAAGATATCATCATCTCAGGAAAAGTGGTTGGTGAAGTCAAAGCATCAGGTAGTGTTAAATTAACGCATACTGCTAACATTAAAGGTGATTTACATGCGGCAAGTGTCAGCATCGAGGCAGGCGCAAGACTTGAGGGTAAATTCATCGTTTCAGCAACTGAGTAAAAACAAGGCAATTCAATTTGCCTTTTTTTATGTTTAATCTATAAATGAAAAAATTTGAAATTATTTTCATGAAATATTTCATAAAATATTGACAAGATTTTTCATCTGCGTATAATACACTTTATAAAGGAGAAGAATATGAAGAAATTTAAAGCATTCATTGTTGTTTTATTGGCTTCTTTAGTCTTAAGTGCTTGTTCAAGTGCACCTGAAGAAGCTACAACGAAAGTGCTTCGTGTTGCCGCCCCTGGGGATGTACTAACCTTAGACTCAGTATTGGCAACCGATGGATTTTCATTTGAAGTCATCAGTGCTTTCCAAGAAGGTCTTGTGATCTATGCTGCGGATGATACCGTGATCCCTGGTGTAGCTACAGATTGGACTGTAAGCGAAGATGGAAAAGAATATGTCTTTAATTTAGACCCTAATGCGAAATGGTCGAATGGCGATCCTGTCACTGCCAACGACTTTGTATTTGCATGGCGTCGTTTAGCAGATCCAGCGACTGCAGCTGAGTATGCGATTATGTTGCAAACTGCTCGTGTATTAAATGCTGCAGATATTACTGCAGGGAATAAAGCAAAAGAAGAATTAGGGGTAGAAGCCGTTGATGACAAAACTTTAAAAGTTAGTTTGGATAAAGCTGTTCCTTATTTCTTACAACTGATGACTTTCCCAGTATTTTTGCCTCAAAATGAAGCATTCTTTACTGCACAAGGTTCTGCCTATGCAACTGGACCTGATGGATTATTATCTAATGGACCTTTCAAACTTACAGAATGGGTTCAAGGGAGTTTAATATCATCTGTTAAGAATCCTGAGTATGCACACGCTGATGAAGTGAAAATTGATGGGGTTGAGTGGAAAATTATTGCTGAATCTCAAACCATTAAACTTGAGTATGAGCAAGGCAACTTAGATGTGGCTGCGATGACTGGTGACTTGGTTGAAGCTTATAATGGTTCTGAAGATTTTACTCAAATACTAAAGGGATATGTGTGGTACTTACCTTTCAATCAAGGTTCTGACAACCCTGCAGTTACCAATGAGAACTTCCGTTTGGCCATTGCTTGGGCATTTGATCGTGAGTTTATCGTCAATGATAAATTAAATGATGGTTCACTTGTTGCAACAGGTTTTGTACCTATCCGCTTATCAAGTGGTCCTACTGGCAATGATTTCCGTGAAGATGCGCCTGTTTACTTTGGATATGATCCTGCAAAAGCACTCGCTTATTGGGAAGCTGCGAAAGCAGAATTGGGGACTGATGCTGTCGAATTTGAACTTCTCGTAGGGGACTCTTCAGATTCCGGTTTAGCACCTGGTGCTCCTGAGTACTTTAAAGCTGAAGTTGAGAAAAACTTGCCTGGCGTAACAGTTAATATTGTTACCACGACCAAAAAAGATCGCTTAGCGAAAATGCAAGCATATGAGTTTGATGTGGCGATGACACGTTGGGGCCCTGACTACGCAGATCCACTTACATACATGAATGATCTACTGTACTCTAATCAAGCTTGGAACTTCTCCAACTGGTCTAATGCTGAATATGATGCATTAATTGATCAAACCATGCCGGGTGGCGCACTTGCTGCTGATTTAGAAGCACGTTGGCAAGCTCTTATTGATGCTGAGGCGATTGCTCTCAATGCTGCTGTAGTAGTTCCAATGTGGCAAACCGGTGGTGCGATGATTATTAAACCCAATGTTTCGGGTATTGAATACCATGTTGTTGGTTTAACGTCTTATCGCAATACTGTCATTGAGTAATTAAACTTAATGATTCATGGGGACCTAAACTAGGTCCCCATTTTATGTTTGAAAGGAGCTTTTATGTTTAAGTATGTCAGTAAACGAATCGTTTGGGCACTCATCACTTTAGCGGTAATTGTTTTCATCTTATTCTTGCTCTTGCAATTTATGCCAGGGACACCTTTTAATGATGAAAAACTAACGGCTCAATCGCTTGAAATTATGCGTGCAAGATATGGATTAGATGATCCATTTTTATCACGATTATGGTTATATTTTAAGAACATTATCACAAAATTTGATTTCGGGATTTCATTATCCATCCAGAAGAATTGGAATGTCTCCGATTTGGTCTTACCAAGATTGGGAATATCTGTGCGCATTGGACTTCAAGCGTTAGCTTTAGGTGTCTTTAACGGCATTATTCTTGGGGTGCTTTCTGCATCTAAGAGGAATTCATGGTTAGATACTTTGGCCACATTGTTGGCGATCCTTGGGGTAAGTATTCCTTCGTATGTGTTTGCTTTAACCTTAAGTTACTTCTTGGGCTATAAAATACAGATTTTTAGCATCATTTATAACCATAAAGAACCCTTCATGTCTTCAATTCTTCCTACCATTGCTTTGAGTATGTTTATCATGGCTCAAACAACTCGTTTCTTAAGAACTGAGTTGATTGAAGTTTTAGGATCAGATTATATCAAATTGGTTGAAGCTAAAGGGGTATCCAAATTCAAAGTTATTTATCGCCATGGGTTAAGAAATGCCCTTATTTCAGTGGTAACCATTTTAGGTCCTCTAACCGTCAACCTTTTAACAGGTTCTTTGGTGGTTGAGAAAGTCTATGCAGTCCCTGGAATTGGCAGTATGCTTGTAAATGGTATTTTGACCAATGATTATAACGTTATCATGATGATTGCCTTTATTTATAGTGCATTGTATATCGCCATGAGTTTACTTGTTGATGTGGCTTATGGTCTGATTGATCCGCGTATTCGCGTTACGAAAGGAGCTTAGAAAAGATGGAAACTCGTTTTAAACGTATAGAGTTAACCAGTTCTGAAGCTCAAGAAATGTTGAGTTCGGATAGTGGATTCTTTAAAGATGCTTATCTTCGTTTTAGTAAGAATAAAGGGGCTGTGATTGGTTTGTTTTCTGTAACGCTCATTTTAATTTTTGCTGTCTTTGGACCCATGATTTCTTCTCACATCTACAATGAAGTGATCACAACGCATATTAATTTACCTCCTAGAATTCCAGGCTTTGAGAATTTTGGAATTTTCAATGGGATGTGGGAAGGTATCAATATTTATACCAAAAAAGGACTGGATGATGTGTACTACTGGTTTGGTGCTGATGGCTTAGGTAGA
>CAZHIG010000006.1:20150-21615 GCA_964532705.1 uncultured Erysipelotrichaceae bacterium | reverse complement strand
AGAAGCATAGCGCTGAACTCATATGACAAGTTTAAAGTGAGAGTGATGCCTAGCATTCTTTCATACCATGCTAAGTACAATAAATATCCTAAAGAATTGATGGAGGCTTTTGATGCATTCTACAAATTTTATCAAACTGAGATGGTGAATGATGCGCAAGATAAGATTGATTTTATGAGAAATCATACGAAAGAAGAGGTGTTTAAAGCCTTATGCGAATAAATAAAATTGATAACGTAGAAGTCGACTTAAGCACAGGTCAT
The DNA here is from genome assembly GCA_964532705.1 of uncultured Erysipelotrichaceae bacterium. Lineage (GTDB taxonomy): Bacteria > Bacillota_I > Bacilli_A > Erysipelotrichales > Erysipelotrichaceae > UBA2212. The sequence continues at coordinate 21,352 of CAZHIG010000006.1, read as the reverse complement.
AAAAAAGCCTTAGAAAATATTCAAGAAGGACAAAAAATCATAAAATATGGGATGCCTATTGGGGTTGCTAGCTGTGCTATTTCCAGTGGTGAATGGGTTCATACACACAATGTGAAAACGTTATTGAATACCATTGAAGACTATGATTATCAACCAATTCATGATCCCATTGAATATGTTGAACCCAGAACCATCCTTGCTTATGAGCGTGAAGATGGACAAATTGGCATTCGTAATGAGATTTGGATTGTTGCGACGGTCGGGTGTATTAACAAGACGGTTGAACGTTTAGCGAAAATGACTGGGGCTAAAGCCATCACGCATCCTTATGGGTGTTCACAATTGGGCGGAGATTTACTCACCACTCAGAAAATTCTTGCAGGTTTGGTTCGTCATCCTAATGCTGGAGGCGTACTCGTATATGGATTAGGTTGTGAAAACAATACTGTTGATAGTTTTAAAATCGCATTGAAAGACTATAATCCCAATCGCGTAAAGTTTGTTTATGGTCAACAAAGTGATGACGACATTGAGGAATCTCTTGAAAAAATTGAAGAACTAAAGGCTTACGCCAATACATTCAAAAGAACGCCACAACCAATCTCAAAGTTAAAGGTCGGTCTTAAATGTGGAGGTTCTGATGGGTATTCAGGTTTATCAGCAAACCCATTGGTCGGTCAATTTTCTGACATAATAATCAGTCAAAGAGGGAGTACTGCTTTAACGGAAGTACCAGAAATGTTTGGAGCAGAAAGACTCCTAATGAATCGTTGTGTAGACGAATCAACTTTTAATAAAACTGTAGACCTTATCAATAACTTTAAACGTTATTTTCAGCGTTATGATCAAGTTATTTATGACAACCCTTCACCGGGAAACAAAGAGGGTGGCATCACTACGTTAGAGGACAAATCTTTAGGTTGCATTCAAAAAGGTGGAACTGCAATGGTAGTGGATGTCTTAGACTATGGAGAACCCATGGTTAAACAAGGTTTACATCTCATCAATGGTCCAGGGAATGACTTGGTTTCAATTACCAACTTAACCGCAGCAGGTTGTCAATTAATCTTATTCACAACAGGCCGTGGAACACCACTGGGTGGACTTGTACCTACTGTTAAAATTGCGTCGAATCATTCACTCGCATCACGTAAAGCGCATTGGATTGACTATGATGCCTCTCCAATCTTAGAGGGCAAAGA
>CAZHIG010000006.1:5189-20050 GCA_964532705.1 uncultured Erysipelotrichaceae bacterium | reverse complement strand
GGAAGTTCTGAATATGTAGGGAATGCTTTAGTTCCAGCATTAAATCCTTATTATGAGTATTCTGTAAGAAGTTTAGCCAGTACAGAAATAGTAGATGATCCTTTTTCGTTGATTGATTCCAATGCGAAAGTTTTAGCAGTCTCATTTGGGCGAAGTGGCAATTCTCCAGAATCTCTTCAAGCCATCAAAGCTTTGAATCATATCTCTGATCATGTCTATCATTTAGCGATTACCTGTAATCCAAAAGGTGCATTGGCTCAGATTTCAAATACTTATGATCACGCTTATGCTTTGATCCTACCAGAAGAAACGCATGATCAAGGGTTTGCGATGACCTCTAGTTTTACATCGATGTCACTTGCGGCTTATGCGTTACTCAATCCTGATTTTGAGTTTGTGAATTCAAATGAATGGCTTGAAAAAGTTAATGTTACATTTATGAATTTGATCAATGAAGCAAAAGCGATGGTGAGCGAGTTTAATTTTGATCGATATGTAGTTTTGGGTGGACATGAAGCTAAAGGGTTTGCACAAGAAAGTGCTCTTAAAATGTTAGAGCTGAGTTCAGGACGTGTTGCCACACAATTTGATTCCCCAATGGGTTTTCGTCATGGCCCCAAGTCTTTCTTAACTTCATCAACACTAGTCATAATGTTTAAACGTAATTCACTGTCTTCTCATCGTTATGAAGAAGATATCATTCGTGAAATTGAAAATAGTCAACGGAAAAGTAAAATTCAAGTTTTAAAGTTCGATTTTGATGATCTCTATTTAAGTGCATTGGCACAAATGATTTTTACACAAAGTCTAGCGTATTTTAAATCATTATCTCTAGGCATTACTCCTGATGATCCTTCTAGTGATAATGAAGTCAATCGCGTGGTGGCAGGGGTCACCCTTTACCCTTATCTATGAGACCGATCATACTGATTGGACATGGCTCGTTTGCCTCAGCATTAAGTTCAAGTTTGAAAATGATTGTGGGTGAAAATGCACCGATATTAGCCATTGACGATGGACAAGAGCTTGCGTTTGAATCGATTGTTCAGCTTGGTGATTTTTTAGCTCAAAATGCACTGATTGCTTGCGATTTATTAGGAGGAAGCCCTTTTCTAAGAATTGCTGAATGGACACAAGGTCAACACCCAATGGTATGTGGAATCAATGTGCCCTTTGCTTTGGAATATATGCTGAGTGAGAAAAATTTAGAAGAGTTGCTGATTCAAAAAGAGTTGAATGTCATTCGTTTCAACGCTACAAACAAAGTAACAGAAATTACAGAAGGAGGAATCTAATGCATCCTTTACAAAAGATTCTAAACCATAGAAAAAGTGCAAACATCATGGGAATCCCTTCCATATGTACAGCCCATCCAGATGTTTTAGAAACAGCTTTTGAATTCTACAAAACAACTGAACTTCCGTTATTGATTGAAGCGACTGCAAACCAAGTGAATCAATATGGTGGATATACAGGCCATACACCTGAATCTTTTTATCATCAAATCACGGCCATGGCAGACCGTCTTGGCTTTCCACTTGAACGTTTGGTATTAGGAGGCGATCACTTAGGACCTTTGGTTTGGGCATCTGAAGGTGAAGAAGGCATGAAAAAAGCAGAAGTCTTGATTCATGATTTTGTACGTGCGGGCTTTACTAAAATACATTTAGATACCAGCATGAAACTTTCAGGTGATGATGATTTGAGTGATGAACTGGTTGCACAACGAGGGATTCGGTTGATGAAAGTTGCAGAAGCAGCTTTTGAAATGCGATTAAAAGAAGTTCCAAATGCGATGGCACCTGTGTACATCGTTGGATCTGAAGTCCCCATTCCAGGAGGTGCCACTCAACATGAATCGCTACAAGTCACCACAAGTGAAGCGTTTTTGAATACTGTAAAAACGTATCAGAAAATCATGAATGAAGCAGGCTTAAGTAAAGTGTTTGATCGCGTTATTGGAATTGTGGTGCAACCAGGGGTTGAATTCTCAGATGACATCATCGAAGAGTATGACAAAGAAAAAGCAAGCCAATTGTGTGCCAGTTTATCACAGTATCCAAGTATGGTTTTTGAAGGGCATTCAACCGACTACCAAATTCCAAAAGCCTTAAAAGAAATGGTAGAGGACGGAATTGCCATTCTAAAGGTTGGACCTGAACTTACCTTTGCCTACCGTGAAGGACTCTTTGCTTTAGAAGCGATGGAAAGAGAACTTGAGCTTGAAAAGTATTCTAATTTTATGGAAATATTGGATGCAGTTATGAGCAAGAAACCAGAGACTTGGCAAAAACATTATCTTGGAACAGAAAACGAAAAAGCATTTAAAAGAAAATACTCTTATTCAGACCGTAGCCGATATGTGATGAATGATGAGTCAGTGGTTTTAGCTAAGGATCACTTAATAAAAAATACCCAATCACTGCCAATGCCTTTGGTCAGTCAGTGGATGCATGAAGCCTATTTAGAAATGAGAATTACACATCGAAAACTTGATTCAGAAGGACTATCTAAGTATTACCTTCAGCAAGTATTTAAGAAATACACAGAAGCGTGTTTGAGGGATACTCATGCCTAATCTTGTTTTATGTCGCGTTGATCAACGCTTAATTCATGGTCAAGTATTAACCCAGTGGCTTAAATACGTTGATGCAAATCTGATTGTGCTTGCTAATGATGAAATTAGCAATGATTCATTACGTCAAAGTCTGATGAATGTTGCTGTGCCAAATGGTGTACAAACTCGCTATTTTAATTTACAAAAAACCATCGATATTATTCATAAAGCAGCAGATCATCAAAAAATATTATTGTTGGTTCAAACCATAGAGGATGCTCATACATTGATCCAAAAGGGTGTTCCAATTGAAGTGTTGAATATTGGAAATATTCACTTGGAACACGATCGTGTGAGTCTAAATGATTATGTTGCATTGAGTGCACATGAACATGAGCTACTTTTGAATCTCATTCAAAAAGACATTGAAGTGTATTTACAAAGGGTTCCATCTGAACCAAAAAGCCAATATAAACCATGAGTTATACCATTGGTATTATATTTATTCTATTTGTATTTTTTGCTTCACTCGACCAATACGTTGGCTTTGAAGTACTACATCAACCTTTAGTGACTGCTTTTGTTTTAGGACTTCTTTTCAATCAATTAGAAACAGCACTAAAAGTTGGCGCAATGGTACAAGTGATTACTTTAAGTTCCCTTGCGATTGGTGGGGTACAACCTCCTAATCGGTTTATGTTTGGCTTGAGTGCGGTGCTACTTGCTTTGTTCGCTTTTCCTAACACTTACAAATTAGCAATTGTATTTGCTTATCCGATTGCCCATCTTGGAAAAGCTTGGGTGCGTCTAGCATTTAAATTAAATACTCAAAATTATCAACGTGTTGAACACTCTTTGAGAAGTCAGTCTGCCCATAATATTGACTTTGAACATATAAAAGCTGGATTTCGTTTAGGCATTGGATTTGTTGGTTTAAGTATTTTAGTTTTGATTCTTTCTTATATGTTCGAAAAGATACCGATGTCTATGATTACTGGTCTTTATCCAGCTTTTGAAAAGAGTGCTGATTTGATGGTGATTCTAGCTCTTGTGATGGTATATCGACAATTAGAGGAACCTAAAACTTGGCTCATGATGCTCAGTTCGTTAACGATTTTGGCTGTTTTTTCGCTTGTGTTAAACCCTATAGTAGTCATCGTTTTACTTATGATCATTACGTTCTTAAGCTATATGTTTAGAAAAAAAGAGAGTGCAACTTTTGAGGAAGGCATATGAAAACAAAATGGAAGGTTTTTATGAGAGCTTTCTTTCTTCAACTCTCCTTTGATCCAATACATATGCAATCACTGGGATACTTATTTGTTATTTGGCCATTTCTAAAAGAAAAGTATAATGAATCTGATTCTATAAAAAATGCACAAACTCAACTCAGTTTTTTCAATACCCATCCTTGGTTAGTGAGCGCCATACTCGGAGCGAATCTACATGAAAGCTTAAGGACTAAAGATGAGAAAAAGGTACTAAGTATAAAGTCAAACACCATGGGTCCCTTTGGGGGAATCGGTGATCAAATTGCGTGGTTTTTGATTCTACCCCTTTTCACTTTAATCAGCATAACTTTGTTGAAGTATCCAAATCTATCGATTTTTGGATTAATCATTGGTTTGAGTCTTTTTAGAATTTTACTTAGTCTTGTGTTATTTCTCAAAGCGAGTCAAAAAGGTGAATTGTTTTTGATGGATTTAGCTCAAGTCTTTCATAAACTTTATCAAGGACTTAAACCATTGGGTATCATCACACTTGCAGGTTTAATATCTTGGTTTGTTCAACAGGAAGCGCATTTGAATCAACTTGAGTTCTTGGTCTATGCAATTTTATTCTATCTATTATTAAGAAAAACCAAATTATCTCAAGCGATGATGTTTGGATTAATTGTATTAAGTCAAGTTATTCTACAAATAGTATAAAACCCAGTTTCCTGGGTTTATTTTTTTTCGATGAAGAGTTTACGCGTCACAAAGTTAAACACCATAACGATGCCTGCCACAACGATTTTCGTGATTAAATCATTGATGCTTAAGACATAGACCATTAAGTAGAAAAGTAACCAGTTTAAACCAGCACCTAAGACACTTAAAGTCACAAAGATCATAAATTCATGGTGTTTCTTTAAGCTGTCTTTTGAAACAAAGACATATCTCATCGACATCATATAGTTAAAGATTAAAGAAATACTAAAAGACATGACTTGAGAAGTCATTTCATTGATGGATAAGAAACGGGTAAAGATATAGTAAAGGATAAAATCTAAGACAAAAGATAAGCCACCCACAATCACAAATTTAAAGATTTGAAGAAATAGTTTTTTCATAAAATAACCCCGTGTCATTATCCCAAGACTTTCGTATTTGGTCAAATCCTTCTAGTCACAGACAAGGACATTTAAACAGAATAAGGTATAATAATAAAGATGCGAAAAGACACCATAGAAATAAAAGGGGCGCGTGAAAACAACCTCAAAAACATTGATTTAAGGATCCCTCGAAATCAACTGGTCATCATGACCGGTCTTTCAGGTTCTGGAAAAACCTCCTTAGCGTTTGACACGATTTATGCGGAAGGACAAAGACGTTATGTGGAATCATTAAGTGCGTATGCACGACAATTTTTAGGCAACACTGAAAAGCCGGATGTGGATTCCATAGAAGGTTTATCCCCAAGCATTTCAATCGACCAAAAAACCACCTCCAACAACCCAAGATCAACCGTTGGAACTGTGACTGAAATATATGATTATTTAAGACTCATGTATGCAAGAGTAGGTACGCCTTATTGTCCAAATCACAACGAACCGATTGTGGCTCAAACCTTAAAACAAATGGTAGACCGTGTGATGAAGGAAGAAGAAGGATCTCGACTATTGATCAGTGCACCGATGATTCGTAGAACCAAAGGTACGCATAAAGATTTGTTTGAAAAACTTCGTAAAGAAGGTTTTGTGAGAGTTCGCATCAACGGTGAACTTCAAAATCTTGAAGACGAAATTAGCTTAGATAAAAATAAACGACATGACATCGATCTTATTGTTGATCGAATTGTTAAACATGAAGACTCAGCCTCACGCATTCATGATTCATTAGAGGTCGCACTTAAACATGCGAATGGGCTCGCAGTGGTGGTTACACCCTCTGAAGAAATCTTATTTTCTTCTAATTATGCTTGTCCAAAATGTGGCTTTTCGATTCCCGAACTTCAACCCCGACTCTTTTCGTTTAACTCACCTTTAGGGGCGTGTGAAACATGTAAAGGCTTAGGGGTTATTCAAATGGTGGATGTGGATTATTTAATCCCTGATAAGAGTCTATCCATTCTTCAAGGGGGGATTGTTTTCTATAAAAACATTGCTGGTTCTGAAAACATCGATTGGCAAAACTTCGCCACCTTATGCGAATACTATAAAGTTCCGCTCAATAAACCCATTTCAAGCTTTACCGATGAACAAATGGACATTATTTTAAATGGGTCAAAAGGCCCTATTTCCTACACCATCGAAACCCGTTCAGGCAATAGCTATAAGCGTAATGAATTTATTGAAGGGGTCAAAGTCCTTATCGAGCGTCGTCATATGGAAACCACATCACAAATGGCCAGAGAATGGTATGCGACCTTTATGCGGGATTCTGAATGTCCGACTTGTAAAGGACAACGCTTAAATCCAATGGCACTCAGTGTTAAACTTTCTGAGAAAAGCATTTCAGAATTTACCCATCAATCGGTTAAACAAGCGATTGGTTTTATGGGGGAAATGAAACTTTCTGGAATGAAAGAAGAAATTGCCCATTTAGTCCGTAAAGAAATCAATGAACGTCTTAGTTTTCTAAAAGATGTTGGATTAGAATACCTCAGTTTAGATCGGATTGCAGGATCATTGTCGGGTGGGGAAGCTCAACGCATTCGTTTAGCCACTCAAATTGGTTCACGCTTAACCGGAGTACTCTATGTCTTGGATGAACCCTCGATTGGTTTACACCAAAGAGACAATGCGAAACTCATTCAAACCTTAAAAAACATGCGTGATTTAGGCAACAGTTTAATTGTGGTCGAACACGATGAAGAAACCATGATGGAATCTGACTACATCATCGACATTGGCCCTGGAGCGGGGGTCCATGGGGGAGAAGTCGTAGCGATGGGCACTCCTCAAGAACTCATCGATCATCCTACATCGATTACCGCAAAATACCTTTCAGGAGCTCTTAAAAATCCATATCCGAATAAACGAAGAAAAGGCAATGGTCTATTCCTAAGTGTCAAAGGCGCAACAGAAAATAACTTAAAAAACATCTCTGTTGATTTCCCTTTAGGTACACTTACCGTTGTGACAGGGGTCTCTGGCAGTGGTAAGAGTACTTTAGTCAATGAAGTCTTAGGCAAAGCCATCGCCCATACTTTAGGCAAACAAAAAGTCAAAGCAGGCGCTCATAAGGCTATTTTAGGCTTAGAAAATATTGACAAACTGATTGAGATTGACCAAGATCCAATTGGGAGAACACCACGATCCAATCCAGTGACCTATACCGGTGTGTTTGATCATATCCGTGATTTATATGCGATGACACCCGATGCGAAGGTTCGAGGTTATGATAAAGGGCGCTTCTCTTTCAATGTGAAAGGGGGACGTTGTGAACTCTGTCAAGGGGATGGGGTCAAACGCATCTCGATGCATTTTCTACCCGATGTCTATGTGCCTTGTGAAGAATGTGAAGGCAAACGCTATAATTCTGAAACTTTGGAAGTGACGTATAAAGGAAAAAACATCTACGATGTATTAGAAATGACGGTTGAGGAAGGCATTGAATTCTTCAGTGCCATTCCTTCGATTAAACATCGTTTGAAGACCTTAGAAGATGTGGGTCTTAATTACGTTAAGTTGGGTCAATCCGCCACCACATTATCGGGCGGTGAAGCGCAACGGGTCAAATTGGCTTCCGAACTTCAACGTAAAGCAACCGGAAAAACAGTCTTTATACTCGATGAACCTACGACAGGCTTACACTCCTACGATGTAGGTAAACTTATTAAAGTGCTTCAACACATTGTTGACCAAGGGGATACCGTTATCGTCATTGAACACAATCTAGACATCATTAAAAATGCGGATTTTATCATTGATTTAGGCCCTGAAGGGGGCGATGATGGGGGTAGCTTGGTCTTTGCGGGATCGCCTGAAGCCCTCGCAAAACATAAATCCAGTCATACAGGACTCTATCTTCAAAAAGTCCTAGAAAAGAGGTAAGTATGGAATTTAATGGAAAGGCACACATTTCAGAGCTGGCCAAAGCCTTCAATTTTACCCAACTCACAGGCAATGAAGAAGCCCAAAATCGATGGGCTGTGGTCCCAGACATCAATCGTCCAGGTTTAGAATTGGCTGGTTACTACAAACATTCAGAACCCAAACGGATTACCATCTTAGGAACCAAAGAGTTATCCTATATGGAAACTTTAGATTATCACACCTTAAGTGAACGTTTAGAAACCATTACGGATGAATATACGCCCTGTATTGTGATTTCTAAAAACCAAACACCTCCTAGTCTTCTGATTGAAATAGGCAATCGTAAGAACTTTCCAGTCTTTACTTCAAGTTTGCCAACCTATCGTTTAATGGTAGACATCGTTACGTATTTAGATGAAAAGCTTGCGCCAATGGACAACATTCATGGCGTTCTATTATCGATTCATGGGAAAGGGGTTCTCATTACCGGAGAGAGTGGTATGGGTAAATCTGAAACAGCCCTAGAACTCATACGAAGAGGCCATGTCTTGGTTGCGGATGATCGCGTTGATGTTTCTCGCATTCACAACACGTTAGTGGGTAGAGCCCCAGAGCTTCTTAAAGGAATGCTTGAAATACGAGGGATTGGGATCATAGATGTGGCCAAGATGTTTGGATCCTCTACCATCCTTGACAATATTGAAGTGGATTTTAATGTTCATTTAGAAAAATGGAGTGAAGATAAAGAATATACCCGTGTAGGGATTGAAGAAGATCAATTTGAAACCATTTTAGAACTTAATGTGCCCAAGATTGTGATTCCTGTTCGAGAAGGAAGAAACATAGCGATTCTCGTTGAATCTGCGGTGTCTAATCACAACTTAAGACTCTTAGGCTTTAACTCAGCCAAAGAGTTTGAACAACGCGTTTATGATTTTATTAAGAAACAAAACAAGGAGTAAGCATGAACTTTTTCCCAGATACACAAACCTTTATTTCAATTGGAACGCTATCCATTAAATGGTATGCGGTACTGATTCTAACAGGCGCGACTTTCTCGTACTTTTTAAGTTTAAAAGAAATCAAAAAGATGGGCTATACGACCCAAGTTTTAGATGATTTGTTTTTTGGATCGCTGATTGCGGGGATTGTTGGTTCAAGACTTTGGTATGTCTTGTTTTATGATCTTCAAAGCTATTTAGCCAATCCCATCAGTATTCTCATGACTTGGCAAGGTGGAATGGCCATTCAAGGGGGCTTGATGTTGGGGGCCCTTTATGCTTATTTCTTCTTAAAAAAGAAAAACATATCCTTTCTTAGAATGGCCGATGCGATTGTGCCAACGATCTTGGTGGCGCAAGCCTTTGGACGTTGGGGAAATTTTGTAAATCAGGAAGCCTATGGGGGGGTTGTCGAAGAAAGCTTCTATGCTTTATGGCCAAGCTTCATTAAAGACATGATGTTGATTGGTGGTAGCTATCGTTTACCCACTTTCTTCTTTGAAAGTGCACTCAATCTATTGGGTTTTGTCTTAATTGTTTATGTCCTTAAACGTTTCTCAGAAAACCGTCGTGGTGATTTGATGTATGCCTATCTCATGTGGTATGGGATCACCCGATTTTGGGTAGAGGGTTTTCGTACCGATTCCTTGATGTTTATGGGTTTAAGAACTGCACAAGTCTTATCGGTCTTATACATCATTCTAGGGGTCTTTGGAAAACTCGGACTCTATCGTAGATTATTCAAGAAAACAAAACCCGCTTTAGTGTTTGACTTTGATGGAACTTTAGTAGATACAGAACCTTTGATCATTGCTTCAATGAAATATACCTTACTTAAATACAAGCCTGATTTAGAAATCACAGAAGAAATGGAAGTGGCTTTCTTAGGACCAACTTTAAGTGAAACGTTACGTAAGTATCTCGATGAATCTTTAATCGAAGAAGCTTTTGAGACTTACCGTACACACAACAAAGAAATTCATGATCAAGGTTTAAAAGCTTATCCTATGACGAAAGAAACCTTGGAAGAACTTAAAGCTCAAGGCTACTTGATGGCCATCTTCTCATCTAAGAAAAAAGATATGGTTGAGCATGGCCTTCATCTAGCAGGCTTAGGTGGACTCTTTGAAGTCATCATCGGCTATGATGAAGTCACTAAACACAAGCCTGATCCCGAGGGCTTGATTAAAGCTTTAAAAGCGCTAGGAACCGGCCAAGATAATGTCGTTTACGTTGGGGATAGCCCAATGGATATTCAAGCGGCTCAAGCCATTGATGCGTATACTGTAGCGTTCTTATCCCATCCAAAACGTGAAAAAGCGGTCTTGGATTTAAAACCCAATAAAACCATTAAACAACTCGATGAACTGTTTGAAATCTTGAAGGGAGATCATGAATGGACACACTCTATGATGTAGCCATCATTGGCCAAGGCCCTGCTGGAATGACGGCAGCCATCTATGCGAAAAGAGCCGGTCTTAAAGTCTTAATGTTTGAATACAGTGCGCCCGGTGGAAAGCTTGTGAAGACGTATGAGATTGATAATTGGCCAGGGGATCCACATGTTTCTGGGGTTGATCTTGCGGTTAAAATGTATAGCCATGTCAGTGAACTCGAAATTGAAAGTGAATATGGCTTGGTCACCGAAATATTAGATGGAGAACACAAAACACTTGTTTTGGAAGATGGACGAAAATTTTACGCTAAAGCCGTGATTGTTGCCTCTGGAACAGTTGAAAATAAAATGAACATTCCAGGTGAAGAACCGATGCTTGGAAAAGGGGTGAGCTTCTGTGCTGTTTGTGATGGGGCTTTCTATAAAGAAAAACGCGTCATCGTGATTGGGGGAGGCAACTCCGCTTTGGAAGAAGCGGTTTATCTTACCCAATTTGCGAAAGAAGTACTCATCATCATTCGACGGGATGTCTTTAGGGCAGATCCTGTTGCGATTGAACACGCGACCCATCATCCAAAGATAAAAATCCTTAAAAAACATATACCTGTGGAAGTTATTTCTGAGCAAGTGGTCAAAGGCTTAAAAGTAAAGAATGTGGATTCAGGTGAAGAGCACATTGAAGTCTGTGATGGAATCTTTCCATATATCGGCGCGAAACCTTCCACTTCTTCACTTGAAAAATTAGGGGTTTTGGATGCACAAGGTTACCTCATTGTGAATGAACACATGGAAACATCCATCCCTGGTTTATTTGGGGCAGGCGATGTCGTTGTGAAACCTTTAAGACAAATTGTGACCGCCGTAAATGACGGTGCGATCGCTGCTCAACGCGTCTTTCATTATTTACACAAAGGATCTTAGGATCCTTTTTGATTGAAATGAAACACCCGGCTAAGTGGTATAATGAGTTTACTGGAGGAATCCTTATGAAAATTCAAAAAGTCATCCTCATTTCTGGGATGTCTGGGGCTGGTAAAACAACTGCGATGGGCATTTTAGAAGATTTAGGCTATCGTTGTATCGATCAACTTCCGTATAGTTTATTGCCTACACTGATGGAAGATATTTCAAACAGTAAAGATGCACGCTATGCTTACTTAGCCCTATCAACTTATCTATTGGATTTTGATGCCTTTAATACCTACTTGAAAGGTTTGAATTTGGATTTGTCTGTCATCCTTTTAGACAGCAGTTCTGATCAAATACTAAAACGGTATAAATTTACGCGTAGAATGCATCCCATGCTTTTAAGCAATACCTCTAGCAGTTTAGAAGAAGGCATTGCGGCAGAACGTGAACTCTTCACAAAAGCAGCGGATCAAAACATCACACTTATTGATACCACCAACATCAATGCAACTGAACTTAAGCAAAGGCTTAATCAATTGGTGGATACCAATCGTAAGAGTTCATTTTCAATTAGCTTTATTTCATTCGGCTATAAAAATGGGGTTCCACTCGATGCGGACCTACTCTTTGATGTTCGTTTTTTGCCTAATCCACATTGGGATGAAAGTTTAAGACCTTATAATGGCAATGACGAAGTCATCTATCGCTATGTCATGGAATCCAAAGAAAGTCTAATGTTTGTAAGAAAACTCCAAGATTTCTTAGATTATGCCTTTGTCGAATATGCGAAAGAGGGCAAGAATCACTTTACGGTTGGCATAGGATGTACCGGTGGAAAACATCGTTCTGTGGCCATCGTTAACTATTTGTGTGAAGTTTATTCAAAAGACTATCAAGTCTATAAAGATCATCGTGATTTGGAGTAAAAATATGCATCAACACTTAAACGTGGTGGTGATTGGCGGGGGAAGCGGTCAATCTACCATCTTAAGAGGATTGAAACTGATTGAAGACATCCATCTAACGGCAATTGTGACCGTTGCGGATGATGGTGGCTCAACGGGCCGCTTACGCAAGTCTTATCACATCCCAGCCATGGGAGACATTCGATCTGTCATGATTGCTTTGGCTGAAGAAGAAGGACTACTCTCGACGCTGATGAGTTATCGTTTTGAAGAGGCTCAAAGTCAAAACAACAATGAATTGGCAGGTCATAATTTAGGCAATCTTATATTAACTGCTCTAACCCAAAAAACAGGTTCTTTTATGGAAGCTGTTGAAAGCATCTCAAAAGTTCTAAATGTAAAAGGAGACATTGTTCCTTCCACCCATCAAGTGGTTACCCTTCTGGCCAAAATGGAAGATGGTACCATTGTAAAAGGCGAGTCCAATATTCCTAAAGTTCGGCACAAAATCACAGATGTTTTTTATGATGTCCCCGTCTCTGCCTCTAAAGAAGCCATCCATGCCATTGAGAAAGCAGATGTGATTATTTTGGGGATTGGTTCTTTGTATACATCGTTGTGTTGCAATCTCATCATCAAAGATATTTCTAAAGCTTTAGAAAAATCCAAAGCCTATAAAATCTATGTTTCAAATGCGATGACTCAATCGGGTGAAACAGAAAATTACTCGATGGAAGATCATGTTGAGGCCTTACGTAAACATGCGAAATTTAAGCTAGATGCAGTCTTGTGGGCAAAAGATCATATCCCACAAGATGTACTTGTGCGCTATCAAAAAGAAAATGCTGAGGCGGTTAAACAAAGTCAAAGCAAACATGATTATGTTTTATTCAGTGAGAAACTTCTCAATTTTGAAAGTGGACGCGTTCGTCATGACCCAAAACTCATTCAAAAATTCTTTGAAAAGCTTTTTAGAAAGTTGGCAAGCTAAATGTCTTTTACCCAAGAAGTTAAACATGAGATTGTAGGGGTTAAACTCAATGAATGTTGTAAGAGAGCACAAAGTGCAGCGCTGATCCAATTGTGTTCATCCATGGTGATTCGAAATCAAGCCATAGAACTTGTGATTAAAACTGAAAATGCGCAAACGGCTAAAAGGATCTTTCAACTCATCAAAGAGCGCTATGGGATTGATTCAAATTTAAGTGCAGCTAAGAAAACCAATCTTAAGAAAAACAATGTCTACAGTCTCACCATTCAAGAGAATGTGACAAACATCCTGAGCGATTTAGATCTTTACGATGATCAAGGTTTTAAGAACCATCCTAGTGCAAAGTTAGTGTCAAAAGAATGTTGCGCAAGATCTTATCTTGCTGGGGCTTTTTTGGCTTCAGGTTCCATCAATTCACCTCAAAAAAGTTCTTACCATTTAGAGATTTCAACCATTGATCCCAATCATGCTCATTTTACTAAAAAGCTTATGGATCGTTTTGAACTCAACGCCAAAGAAACCAGTCGCCGTAATCAAAATGTGGTCTACTTAAAATCAGCTGAAAAAATTTCTGATTTTCTTCGCATTGTTCAAGCCAATTCAGCCGTTTTAGATTTTGAAGAAGTTCGCATTCAGCGAGATTTTCATAATTCACTGACGCGCTTAGACAACTGTGAAGTCGCCAATGAGATGAAAACAATGGCGGCTTCCAATAAGCAAGTTGAAGCCATTCAAAGACTCATCGAAACGGGTCAATTTGAAAGTTTGGATGCGATGTCTCAAGAGATGGCACAGCTTAGACTCGACAATCCTGAAGCCAGTTTGAATGAACTTTGCGAAGCCTATGCGCAAAAAACCGGCATTGTCATTTCGAAAAGTGGAATGAAACACCGGTTGGCTAAAATTATGAATGCAGTAGAATGATTATTTAATGTCTTTGTAATGATCTTTAAAATAATTTTGATAAGAGCCGGATAGAATGTTTTGCCACCAACTTTGGTTGTCTAAATACCACTGGATGGTTTGTTTAATGCCTGTGTCAAAGTTATAAATGGGTTTCCATCCCAATTCGGTTTCCATCTTAGTAGGATCAATCGCGTAGCGTAAGTCATGACCTGCACGATCAGTCACATATTGAATTAAAGATTCAGGTTTATTTAATTCTCTTAAGATCGTTTGAACAACTTCTAAATTGGTACGTTCATTGTGTCCACCAATGTTGTAGACTTCACCGACTTTACCTTTACGTAAGATTAAATCAATGGCAATACAGTGATCCGTCACGTGTAACCAGTCTCTGACGTTTTCACCTTTTCCATAGACAGGTAGTTTTTCATCCTTCAAAGCTCTTGAAATCATTAGGGGAATCAGTTTTTCTGGGAAATGATACGGTCCATAGTTGTTTGAACAACGGCTAATCGTAATGGGTAACTTAAAGGTACGATGATAGGCTTGAACCAATAAGTCAGCGCCTGCTTTTGAAGCACTGTAAGGACTTGAAGTATGAAGAGCTGTCTCTTCAGTAAAGAAGAGATCTTTACGATCTAAAGGCAAATCTCCATAGACTTCATCCGTTGAAACTTGATGGTAACGCTTCACCCCATATTTCTTAGACGCATCAAGTAAAGTCTGTGTGCCTAAGACATTGGTTTTAATGAAGATACCGGGATCCTTAATGGAACGATCGACATGACTTTCAGCCGCAAAGTTTACCACCGCATCAAATTGTTCATTTTTGAAGAGTTCATCGATAAAGGCTGAATCGGCAATATCCCCTTGAACAAATTTATAGTTCTTTTTATTTTCTACGGATTTTAAGGTTTCTAAATTCCCTGCATACGTCAGTAAATCCAAATTGACAAT
>CAZHIG010000006.1:0-5089 GCA_964532705.1 uncultured Erysipelotrichaceae bacterium | reverse complement strand
ACCATGGTTAAAGGATACAGACGTGTCCCAGCTCCCCCAGCTAAAATAATTCCTTTCATCGTTTTCTCCTTTTATCCTTCTTGGATGATTTTATCAATGACGACCAACATCGGGTCAACAAAATCCACAGTAAAATCCTTAGAACTCAATACCATCGACACTTCAGTACAGCCCCCAATAATGACTTGCGCACCATCTGCAATCAGTTTTTGACCAGCCAAAATCAATTGTTCTATCGCAATCCCTGTTGTATGACCACTCTTAATTCCATGAATGGGTGAATAGATCGCATCCATGACTAAGCTTTCTTGATCCTTTGGGTTTGGTATGAAAATTTCACCATCGATAAACTGATGGAAAAGACCTAATTTTACTGTACCAGTGGTTGCGAGTAGTCCGATCTTTGTTATCCCTTTTGATTTTAAGGTATTCGCCGTTTCTTCAATCGCATGAAAAAGTTTAAACTGAGCTACAGCTTTTAAATCATCATAAAAATAATGAGAGGTTAAGCAGGTGATGAATGCTTTATCAATCGATAAATGATTGAGTCGTTCAATCCCTTCAATCAGTTTAGGCAAGGGACTTTCTTTTCCATATACAATGGCTTGAGTACGATCAGGAATCTTCGCATTCGCATCCACAAAAACTTGAAAGTGATCTTGATCTTTCTCAACTTTGGTTCTCTTAATAAACTGCGTGTAATAATAGGCGGTCGCTTCAGGACCCATTCCGCCAATGATGGCTATTTTTGAACTGTTCATTTTTTACGTCCTAATCGATTGAAGATGCGTTTAATCAAAAGCTTTAACATTCTAAAGAAAGGCTTCATGTCTTTAGCATCAAAAACGGCTGGGGATAAAGGTCTAAAGAAAGTTGGAATGATTTGAGATAGCTTAAGTTGTTTGGTTTTAAGATAGTCTCGGATTGCATACATATCTTCCACTTCAAACCAAAACGCAATGTTGGTGTCATGATCAACAAAGGAAGGCTTCAATGGTTGACCTGTCAGCTCACAATATTGAACATAAGGAAAATTTACCCCTGCCTTTTCTAACATCGTGTTTAAAGTTGTGGTTCTCACATTGATTTCAATGAGATAAAACTGTCCATCTTTCGCATCCTTCTTAAATTCAATCTCCGCAAAACCTTTATAACCCATGGCTTTAAAGAAAGGGGCACCAATGGTATGAAGTTCTGGAACATATTTTTGAATGGTAAAACTTGAAGCACCAAAATTTATCGGATATTGTCTAAACTTATTACAGGTAACCCAATGGGTGACTTCGCTCTTATCATTCATATAGGCATCATAGGTATACATATGGTCATCAAAGCCTTGAATGATTTGTTGAATGATGACTTCTAAATTAGCGTCTTGTACTTTCGCTAAAATTGTATTGAGTTCATCCATAGACTTCGCCACAAAACTTTTTTGTCGAAAGACTTTAGTAAAGGCAGGAGAATCTACTGGTTTAATTAAAACAGGATAGCCAATTTCACTTTCAACTTTAACCAAAAAGTTTTCATCTGTTGGACGCAGGCTTCTAGGTAAGCGCACATTGTGTTGGATGGCTAAATCAGCTAGCGTATCCTTATTCATGACTTGGGTATATAAACCTTGTTGCGTCATGGGAATAAGATAGTATTCTTTAAGTTGATCTAAATGCTTGTCAATGAATTCAACATAGTTATCTGCACAGGGAAACAAGACAGGTTTGGTATTTTGTTTTTGTGCATAGTCGATTAAAAAATGAACCAAGTCATTTTCTTGATTTAAGTAGTGTGGACAAACATATTTTTCATTCACATATTTCGATAAAAACGCATAGGCATTTTCTTCATTATGATCTAAGGCAACACAATGAATGCCCTTAGGACCTAAAGATCTTAAAATGCTAAGCGCAATGAAATAATTTGAACCTAAAATGACGGCTTTTGCTTTCATATTGCGTCCTTATTTTAACATAAAACAAAGAGCGCTAAAGCGCTCTTTCTAGTCATTTAGATTTTTTTCGAAACGATAGGCATCTCTAACCATCGCATCAATATCCAGTTTGGTTTCCCACTTTAGAATGGCTTTGGCTTTCGAAACATCCGCATAAGAAGTGGCCACATCGCCGGGACGACGATCCACGATCTTATATGGAACATCGATTTGGTTGACACGTTTAAAAGCTTCGATGAGTTCTAAAACGCTGGTTCCTTTACCTGTACCCAAATTAAAGACTTCTGTCCCAGGATGACAATATTTCAAAGCAGCCATATGGCCATAGGCTAAATCCACCACATGGATAAAGTCTCTGACGCCCGTTCCATCAAGGGTAGGATAGTCATTGCCATAGACAGAAAGTTGTGAGCGTTTGCCTTTTGCGACTTGGGTGATATAAGGCATTAAATTATTGGGTGTACCCGAAGGAATTTCTCCTAATAAAGCACTCTCATGTGCACCCACTGGATTGAAATATCTTAATAGGGTAACAGAAAACTCAGGATTGGCTTTGACTGCATCACGAAGAATTCTCTCAGACATTTTCTTGGTTTCCCCATAAGGATTGGATGTTTCCATAAGCTCAGCTGTTTCTTTTAACGGTGAAGCTTGATCGCCATAAACAGTCGCAGAGGATGAAAAGATTAACTTTGGAACTTTATACTTTAAGGCTTTTTCCGTTAATACAATGGTTGAAAGTAAGTTATTACGATAATACATGAGTGGAAGGTTGACACTTTCACCTACCGCTTTATAGCCCGCAAAATGCAAGATGGCTTCAAAGCGATGAGGGGTAAAAACAGATTCTAAGAAATGGGCATCGGCCACATCCCCTTGGTAGAACTTTGGTTTCTTGCCGGTAATTTTCTCAATATTTTCTAAGACTTTTGGGGAAGAGTTGTAGTAGTTATCCACCACAACCACATCATAGCCTGCTTCTAGTAAAACAACGACAGTATGCGAACCAATAAAGCCTGTACCACCCGTAACTAAAATTGACATATCAACACCTCGTTATGAGTATTATACGCTAGCTTCTAAATTGATTAAAGAGTTTAACGATGAGTTCGATCGTAAAGACTACCCCAAAAAAGACTAAGAATCCATACACACCACTGACCACATCTTCAAAATCCATAATGCCTGAGTTGGTAACCCTTTGTTCAATTTCGATAGCAAGACTAACACCTACTAAAACCATAAAGGTAAATAAGAAAGCGACTAACGAGACAGAAATCTTATTGAGTGCTTTAAATAGGACTCTAACTAAAAAGTATAAAGAGATGGATAAAAAACCAAACACATAAAAATGCATTTGCTTATCCGTTAAAGCTAATCCGAAACGATCATTAAGATCTAAAAGAATTGTATGCATACGATTGATAAAATGTACGCTATCCGTGAGTATTTTTTCTAACATAAGCATGCATAGTCTAGCATATTCTGAGCCTGTTTATGCGTGCTATAATAAGAAAGATTATGAAACTCTACAACTCAAAAAGTCAAAAAATTGAAGTTTTTACCCCCATCATTCCAAACGAGGTTTCGATGTATGTCTGTGGACCCACTGTTTATGGGGATGCCCACATCGGCAATGCTCGACCCATTATCGTTTTCGATACCTTAAGAAAGACCTTTGAAGCACTAAAGTACAAAGTGGAATATCTATCAAATTATACCGATGTTGACGATAAGATCATTCAAAAAGCCTTAGATGAGAAGGTCGATGAATCCATCATCACCCAAAGATACATTGAAGCGTATCAAGAAGTTCGTACTGCTTTACATGCCAAATCGCTGACAAAAACACCTAAAGTGACCGAAAGTATGGATGCAATCATCGATTTCATTCAAGACTTAATCACACAAGGTTTTGCCTATGTGGTGGATGGAAATGTTTATTTTCGAGTTTCTAAAGCTGAAAATTACGGTGAGATCTCACATCAAAAATTAGATGATTTAATGGTGGGTGCACGCATCGAAGAAGACTCTGAAAAAGAGAATCCCCTAGATTTTGCTTTATGGAAAAACACGCAACAAGGCATTCAATGGAAAGCGCCGTGGGGAACAGGGCGTCCAGGCTGGCACACAGAATGTGTTGTGATGATCAACGATCATTTTCATCGCGAGATTGACATTCATGGAGGGGGAATGGATTTAAAATTCCCACATCATGAAAATGAAGTCGCGCAAGCCCATGCTTGCTTAAATCATGGCTTAGCTCGGTTTTGGATGCACAATGGCATGTTGAATATTGATGGAGAAAAGATGTCTAAGTCTTTAGGTAATGTGCTTTTAGCTAAAGACATGTTGAAGTTGGTGGGTGGAAATGTTTTACGATGGATGATGTTGTCTTCACATTATCGTGCGCCCCTCAACATCAATGAAGCCATCATTGAGAATGCAAAAACGGAAGTCAACAAAGCCGTCACAATTTTAAAACAAGTTGAAATACATGCACAATTGAATGAATTATCTTTAGATTCTAAGCAAAATAGTGAACACTATGAAGTCTTTCTAACAGAAATGCAAGATGATCTCAATACGCCTAATGCAATGAAAGTTATCTTTGATCAAATCAAAGAACTCAATGCCAGTTTACGAGCAAAAGCCTCACTCGAAATTTTATCCTCTCAATACCATAGCCTTCGTAGAATGCTTAACATTTTAGGTGTTGAAATTGATGCAATAAAATTAAGCACAGAAGACAAAGAATTATTTAAAGCATGGAATCAAGCGAAAG
This sequence comes from uncultured Erysipelotrichaceae bacterium, assembly GCA_964532705.1. Taxonomy (GTDB): domain Bacteria; phylum Bacillota_I; class Bacilli_A; order Erysipelotrichales; family Erysipelotrichaceae; genus UBA2212. Next base: position 359 of record CAZHIG010000006.1, on the reverse strand, counting down.
CCGACAAAGCCTTTGATCAAGCAGATGTATTGCGCAAAGAACTCAGCGATCGAAATCTCTTATGAAACTTGAAGAATACAATGGGAACAGCTTAGCCTTTATTGGCGATGCTCTGCTTAGTTTATGGGTTCGAGAATATTTAGTCTCTTTAGGGATTACTAAATCAGATGAACTTCAAAAGAAGAGTGTTCGATATGTATCCGCCAATAGTCAGGCTGCTTTTATGCAAAAGCTTTTAGAAGAGAATTACTTAACAGAAGATGAACATCGGATTTATTTGCGAGGTAGAAACCACAAAAGTCAGTCCAAAGCTAAAAATACAGATGTTGTGACTTATCGAGTTGCGACTGGTTTTGAAG
>CAZHIG010000005.1:2005-21653 GCA_964532705.1 uncultured Erysipelotrichaceae bacterium | reverse complement strand
ACAAAATTGTCGATCAAGCCATCGAACTCTACAATAAAACAAAGAACGCTTAAGCGTTCTTTTACTTTAATGTCTTAATGACTTCCCAACTCAAGCCTTCTTTTCCAAAATGACCAAAATTAGCGGTCTTTCGATAAATGGGTTTGAGTAAGTCGAGTTCAGAAATAATGTTGGAAACGGAGAAATCAAAGTTTCTATCGACGATTTCATAGATCTCTTTCATTTCTTTGTGATGTGTATTAAAGCTATTGATGTAAATGGATAAAGGTTTAGCTAAGCCAATCGCATAACTGACTTGAATTTCACAACGATCCATCAAACCATGTGCGACTAAGTTTTTGGCAACATAGCGGCAATAATAAGCGGCAGAGCGATCGACTTTAGAAGGATCTTTAGAGCTAAAGCAACCGCCTCCAATACGACCCATTCCTCCATAGGTATCCACCACAATCTTACGACCTGTCGTTCCTGAATCTCCAAAAGGACCCCCAATGATGAATTGTCCCCCTGGATTAATGTCTATTTTAAAATCATCTTGAATCCACTTTGAATCAATCACAGGATCGATCACTTTAGATTTAATCAACGCATACAATTCATCTTGCGTAATATCTTGGGTGTGCATGGTGCTGATTACCACATGCGTAATCGCAATCGGCTTGTCATCTTCATACAAGACCGTTACTTGAGTTTTTCCATCTGGACGAATTCGAGTATCTTCTTTTTTTAGCTCACTGAGACGTTGACTTAAACGATGTGCCACTTCAATCGCAAGAGGCATGTAATTGTCGGTTTCATTGGTCGCATAGCCAAACATAATGCCTTGATCACCCGCCATCACATCTTTGCCCTCTTTGACTTTGTCATAAATGTCTTGTGATTGTGCACCGATTAAATTAATCACTTTAAAGTGCTCAGTGTACCCAATGTCTGCAATCACTCTACGCGCAATCTTAGCCACATCGATGCTGTGTCCTTTAAAATCTTTACCTAAATTTTGTTCTCCATAAATGATCACCACATCATCTTTAATGGTGGCTTCAACCGCCATTTTCGCATGTGGATTAAGGCTTAAGGCTTCATCTAAAATGGCATCTGCGATTTGATCACAGATTTTATCAGGATGTCCATCGGTGACAGATTCTGACGTAAAATAATAACGATTCATGTGTTTTCCTCCTACAGAAAATAAAAAACCTTACGCATAGGCATAAGGTTTGTGTAGATACACGCGTTGTCCCTTATCGCCATTAGCGTTACCACCTTACTGTTTCAGTAGGTTGGCGAGGGGTCAACGAGCTAATTCTCTACCCCTTCTCTTGATAAGACTCTTGGATTATAACACAGCTAATTAGAATCATTCAAGGGGTTTCTGGTAGTAGTTTCCAATGATTCTTTCTGTGTTGTTAATGGTAATAAAAACCTTTGGATCAATTTCTTGGGCAGCACTTACCACAGTTTGAACTTGATAAGCATTGATCACCATATATAAAATAGAGCGTTTGGTATGCGAATACGCGCCTTCTCCATCCATAATCGTGATCCCATGACGAACACTCTTTAAGATGTTTTGACTGACTTCCTGCGCTTGCGTGGTAATGATGTATAAACTCTTTGTTTTATAGCGTGTATGACGATCATTAATAACTTGTGTCACCACAAATTGATAAATGATGGAATACAGAGCTGCCTCAAAACCAAACAATAAACCTGCAAGACTAAGCAATACAACATTTCCAAACATGATGTAATTCCAAACTGGACGCTTGAGTTTATTGGACAACCAAATGGCGATAAAATCAGTTCCTGCGGCTGAGGCATTTCTAAGAAGTGCAATGGAAGAACCCACTCCTGCTAAAAGACCTCCGAAAATGGCAATAAGAATGGGATCATAGGCGACATAAATCTTTGGAAAGATCGTCGTAAAGATAGAAACCAAAACATAATGAATGGCTGAAAAAATAGTAAACTTACGTCCCACTTGTTTAAAGACTAAAATGGTAAATGGAATGTTTAAAATGGCATAAACTAAACCATAAAGAATATGAATATCATAATAGCGCTCTAGGACACGAACCGTTAAGACCGATAGCCCAGAAAACCCTCCTGGGAAAAAAGCCCCTGAGTAGATAAAAACATTGATGTTAAAAGTAAAAACCAAGGCAGAGACTGTAATCCAAAACAAGGTGATTAAATCGTTTTTAGTCCAATTTGTCATGGCTCAATTATAGCAAAAAAAAGCGGCTGTTTAGCCGCAACAAGAGTCTGTACAACCCTCAGTATCTTCGTCTTCTTCATGGTCATGGCCACAAGAGCAATTGCCTCCACATCCACAAGAATCTCCATGTTCATGATCATGATGATGGTGATGTTGATTGGCTTGGGCTTCATAGACCAAAGTATCAATCACGATGGCTTCAATCTCAACCATCGCCCCTTTAGGCAGTGCTTTAACCTCTACGGTTGAGCGTGCAGGATAGGGATCTGCGAAATAAGTCGCATAGATTTCATTCATCGCTGCAAATTGACTTAAATCCGTCATATAAACTGTGGTTTTAACCACATGTCTCATTTCTAAATTCATTTCAGCTAAAACAGCTTCCATGTTTTTTAGACATTGATAGGTTTGTTCTTGAATGCCGCCTTCTATGAGTTCATCGGTTTCTTGTTCAATGGGAAGTTGTCCAGAGACATAGACAAAATCTCCAAGTTTAACCGCAGGAGAATAAGGTCCTATTGCCTTAGGGGCATATTGAGAATGTATGGCTTTTGTAAACATAAGGTTCCTCTCTTACCAATCTTGGTAATATTCAATTTCTTCTTCTTGAAGGCGTACACGTCGATGATAAAAGAAGACTCTAAGCATGACAAACAAGCTAATCGCTAACAGCGATCCCACCACCAACATGGATATCCATTCACTAAAACTTTCGATCATCGCATAACCTCGATTTGTATTATAGATAAAAGATGGGTGAACTTCAATGTTTATACTCAACAATCCACAGACTCAAAATAAATAGGCTAATAAAGCCATAAATAAGCATGACTCCATAAGCTAACGCATGCATTAAAAACAACGCATAATTGGGATTTGATGAACTTAGCGCCAATATAAAGACCTGAATCATCCCAAAGAATTTGATTAAACTTAAAACAATCAAAGCGATGCTGATCTTATGAAGAAAAGGTTTCAAAGATACGGAGTAAAGCATCCATAAACCAACAAACAACAAAACATCGCTCAAATGAATACTGTTCACGATGGCTTTCGGATAAGAATACCCATCGAGTACATTTGATAAAAGTCTAAGACTAAAATGACTTTCTAAAAAATTAGGTAAAACGGTTAGATCATAGATGAATTTTACTTGACTTAAGACTTGCGCCAATTGCAGTTCTTTGAGCGCAATAAACCCATAACTTAGGGTTAAATAAATCAGAACCAGTCTAAATGCATATTTCTTAGTCACGATCTAACCAATCTTTACCTTTAATGACTTCTACTTTAGATAAACCTGGATAATCGAGTTGCCTTAAGACTTCATAGACAACAATGGCCACAGTATTGGAAAGATTGAGTGATCGTGCACTTTCAACCATGGGTAATCGTAAACACTGTTCTTTATGAGCGCTTAAAATTGACTTTGGGATACCCGAACTCTCTTTTCCAAAAATTACATAAATATCTTCTGTAGTTTGAGAAAAATCAACAGAACTGGGTGCCTTTTGTCCATAACGAGTAATAAAATAGTACAACCCTGGATTTTTAGCTATAAAATCTTCATAGTTTGGATAAACAGTGACAAAAGCATCTAAACGATAATCGAGTCCAGAGCGTCTTACTTTCTGTTCATCTAATTTAAATCCCAAGGGTTCAATCAAATGCAGATGTGCACCTGTGGCTACACAGGTACGCATGATGTTACCTGTATTTTGTGGAATTTCCGGTTCATACAATACAACGTGAATCATTGCATGGCCCTCAGTAGTGCTAAGAGTGCAAGGTGGATGGGATAGTACGCATAGAAGAAATATTTCTCTACTAGATTAAAAGGTTTTGTAAATGACTTAGGTTTCTCTTCTTGGTAGAAAGCTAAAGGAATCAGTGCTAAGATGCTTAGCGCTTGAATAAAATAGCGCCAGTAATTAGATACAAAACCAGCCATTATTTCTGGAATCATTGGCCAAAGTTCAGGATTCAATAAAGGCATAAAGGTAAAAAATAGAGTTGAGAGTGAATACGCAAAGGCTTGTTTAAAGAAGGAATCTTTAAAGACATAAAACCCTAATAAGACCAGTAAACCATATGCGCCATAATCCACATGAAAGTATTCCACCAAAAAGAAGAGTGGAATAATAAGATAGCTCTTTTTAGCATCCATCGCCATAAAACTTAAAAGTCCTGCAACAAACAAGAAGAAGATGCTGATGATTTCTGTGGCCCCACTGATAAACATCAAACTTTGACCAGCAATCGCAGCGATACTCAGCGAAATCAGCAAACGACTTCGATCTTGGGTATAGCGTGCACTTTTCGCAAACAAAAAAGTAAAGATTGGAAATGCTAAACGTCCAACAACTCTAAGCAGTAACAATTGAGGAAGTAAAAAATGACCGATGTGATCGATGGTCATAACAATGAGTGCAAAAATTTTAAAGAACCGTGAATTGAGTTTAATCTTGATAAAGGATCGATGATAAAGTACGACCCCACTTAAACCAAGACTCAGGGCTATGGTTAACAAAATATCCAAAACCAATTTCATAAAAAAGTCGAGTGTAAACATAACAATCATTCGATCGGTCAGTGGATTTAGTAACCATAAATCATTGGTAAAAAACAGTTTATGAAACTGAATCCAAAAGGCTTGAAAATCAACGGTAGCAGAGATTGCGATGGCCATCAAAGCAGCCCCAACTAGACCTAAACCCATGATAAAAGCAGATTTAATGTCATTCAGTTTTAAACTTTTTAGTTTAAACAAAATAAGCGCTGAAAGGACAAAAATAAATAAACTGGCTTGAGATACCTTTACAGCATTCAAATATAAGTTTTTCACATCCACCATGTGATCAATTTCTTTTTGGTTATAATAGGATTCAATTCGATCATTTATCTCAATGTTTAAAATCATGTCTTCTCTTTGATCCTTAACATACGCAAATAAAACAGCCGTGGCTTCTACCACTGTTTCATAAGGTAGATCGAGTTGTTGATCCATCGCTGTTTCAAGATAATGTTTCTCATAACGCTCAATCATAAACACATTTGTAAAGATGGCATTAAATACCAAGGTAAGGATAAAACTGGTTCCTAAACTTAACTGTAATAATTTTTTCACTGATCTTCCTCCAAAATCGTATGGATGCATAAACGTAGAGCTGCTTGACGATGTGAAATTTGATTTCTTTCCTCTAAACTCAACTCTGCATAGTGTCTACTTTGACCTTCTGGAATAAAAATGGGGTCATATCCAAATCCACCAGATCCTTTAGCTTCATCCGCAATCACTCCATTGAGTTCTGCCCTAAAGTGTTGTGCCTTCCCTTTTTCATCGACATACGCAACAACACAAACATATCGAGCACTGCGTTGTTTAGATTCTTTTAGACGATCGATGAGATTACTATTTTTAATAAGATACGATGTACCTTCCCCTAAATAACGTGCTGAATAGATCCCTGGCTCATTGTTTAATGCTTCAATTTCTAAACCAGAGTCGTCTGAAATACAAGCGAGCCCTGTTTTTTGATGGCCCCACTGAGCTTTTAGAAGCGCATTGCCTTCAAAACTTAGTGCTGTTTCTTCAATGTCTTCAGTAATGCCTAAATCATCCAAGGTAAACAAGTCAATGGGATGGTCTTTAAGAATGGCTTTTATTTCAATGAGCTTATTAGGATTGTGCGTTGCGACCAGTAATTTCATACCTTTACATGATAACAAGTTTCATCCTGATAAACGATGAATTCGATGTCTTGTTGGGGATTGATGAGTCGAATAAAGGAAGCTTTACTAAATTCAGGCTGTCTTTTTACCAATGCTTTAATGTCAACCTTAACATTGCTAAGTGTCCTATCTTCAAACAAGCGTTTTGGTTTAAGTTTAAACTGCTGATAATAATCACGTTCAAAGTGATAACGCGCATCTACAATCCTATTATTCAAAACCTCATATAGAGCCATGTAAAACTGATCTACACTGTAGGGATGATGCAAAGCAGCGATGGCTTTTCCCATCTTAACAAAGACATCAAAGACATCTTTATCCTCTATGAAGTTTTTTATTAATAGTGTTTTAAGTCTATTCGCATTATATGTCTTCTCAACCGCTAAGGCTGCATATTCAACCTGTTTTATGTCAAGTGCAGACATCCATGGGTTTTCTAGTACCTGATAAGGCGCTTCTTTTTCAAAAGTATAGCCCATACCCTCGATTTGATCATAAAGGATCGTCCCATTTAAGAGTTTTAAGATTCCCAATTGAATTTCATAGGGTTTAAGCTCAAAAAGTTGGAAGAAAGATGACTTTAAACCCTCTAAACTTTCAGTGGGTAAACCAGCGATTAAGTCTGTATGTTGGATGGCATTGACGGATGCAAATCGAGCAATAACTTCTTTCAGTTTAGGTAGATTAGAAAAGCGTCCTACTTTCTTAAGAACGTCAGCGTCAAAACTTTGAACCCCGATCTCCATTCTAAAACGATCATGGTGTTCAATAAAAAAATTCAATAAATCTTCGCGGATCTGATCCCCTACCAACTCCACATGAAAATTGGTGGATGATTTTACTTGAACACAGGTTTTCGCAATCTCTAAAGAGAAATCAGGATTAAGGTTAAAGGTACGATCTAAAAACTTGACTTGAAAGACATTAAAATCATTGAGTCTTGCAATGTTTGCCTTTAGATGCTCTAAACTAAACAGCCTAACTTTTCGATCCAGTGATGCCATACAGTAGGTACACCCATAAGGGCAACCCCGTGATGCTTCCATGTATAAGAAGCGATTGTTCATCTCTTTTTGATCAAAGTCTAAAAAATAAGGCGATTCTAATTTTTCAAGTTCTTTTAAATCTGTTCTTAGAACACTCACCTTATCTTCGAGTTTTCTTTGAAAACCGGGGGTGTCTAAACCTTCGATGGCTTTCCAAAAGCTAAACTCAGCTTCGCCTCTTAAGATGCCATCAATCGCTTGATTAAAAAAGACTTCAGGATGATAGGTCGCTTCAGGTCCACCACAGTAGATTTTGAGCTTGGGCTTTTGTAATTTAAGTTTTTGAATGAGTTCAATGTTTTCTTTCACATTAAAAATAAAACAACTTAAGCCTACCACATCATAATTTGACGTTAAAATTTTATGTACACAGGCATCTACTTGTTTAAGACTGTACTCTAAAATATCCGCTTTAATGTGTTGAGGTTTGGCCACATACAACCATCTTAAGCCGAGATTCTTATGGACATAGGATACATTTAGACTCACCAGCGCAACATTCATCTTATCTAGTTTACCATGCACTTTAAAGCTATAATAGGACTATGGAAAAAGCCATATTAGACTATCTTAATCAACATCTTCAATTAAGCCATATCCAACTTAAGAAATTAGATAAGGGTTTAACCAATCAAAACTACCTTTTAGACTGTGATCAAGGTCGATTTATGCTTAGATGGCCCAATCATGATGCGGATAAAATTGTGGATCGTAGTCATGAGACATTGGCTTTAAAAGCCATCAAAGATTTAGATTTAGATGTTCCCCTATTCTTTTTTGATGAAAAGACAGGCGTAAAACTCAGCACCTACATTGAAAACTTTAAAACTTTTAGTGAAACAAAAGATCCTAAGCGTATTGAGAAAGTTGCACAGTTGATGCTCAAACTCCATGATTCTAAGCGTACGATTGGTAAATCTTTTGATCCTGTAAAGCGATATCAAGCTTATCGCAGCCATGTTTTAGAACCCTTAATCAGTGATGATGACGCGCAAGTGATTCTGAACCAATATCAACATAGCTTGCGCCCCTATGTACTGTGTCACAACGATTGGGTTGAAGGCAATATCGGTTATACTGAAAGCAGAAGTTATCTCATTGATTACGAGTATGCAGGAGACAATGACCCCTATTTTGATGTAATGTCATTTATTACAGAAAACACACTTACTCAAGATGAGAAAGAAGAATTCTTAGAAATTTACTTCAATAGCAGCATCAACCAAAATATTCGACATGAGCTTGAACAAATGGCTAAAATGCATAATCTTCTGTGGTGTACGTGGGCAAAAATGATGGCCGAATCACGACAATCCAATGTTTATTTAGAGATTGCCTATGATAAACTAAAAGCATTAAAGGAAAATGCACTTTAATGGATTACATACACATCAACAAACGACTTAAAACACCCATCTACCAACAAATCGCCAACAGTATACGTAAAGCCATACAAGATGGTCTTTTGAGTCATCATGATCACTTACCTACTGAAGATGAAATCTGTGAGATGTATGGTATTTCAAACATTGTGGTCAAACAAGCCTACCAAAGTTTAGTGGATGAAGGAATGGTGCTTAGAATTCGGGGTAAAGGTACGTATGTTTCTACCCTTAAATCGATGCCTATTCATTTCAAACAATTTGATGATTTAGAGTCATTACTCATCAAACAAGGTTTAACAAAAAAACTTATTTTGATTGAAGATATTAGCATTCCCTATAAGCTTCAAAGTCTTTTGAAGAAAGAAGACCCTAATGAGTGGTTAAGACTTAAATGGGTTGGAAAACTCAACAAAACATCTATCATGATCCAAGAATTATACTTACACCCAAAGCATGAAATGTTAATTGATTTAAGTCACGACTCAAACATACTTATTTCTTCTATGTTCAATGGTCTTGGTGTTGACCATGAATTTAGTGTAGATATCTTAAGTTTCGATCAAGCCAGACTCTTAAATCAAGATGATTTCGCACCCGTGCACAGCATACGTTCAATCTACAAAAAGACGGATGATATTGCTGCAATTTTAAATACCGTCATCTTAAATGAAGCTCTACACTTTGAATTTGTGTTAGGAGATCCCTCATGAACTTAAACTTAGATCGACGCTCTAAACTGAGTTTAGCCATACAAATTGAAAGTTTACTTAGACATCAAATCTTAAAAGAAAATTTATCCAATGGAGCCGTTCTTAAGTCTTCTGAAGAGATGGCCAATTACTTAAAAGTAGATGAAACAGATGTATTAGAAGCCTATCAACAACTGATAAAAGATCATTTGGTTGAGAAAGTAAAACATCAATATGTAGTACGCAAACTACAAGTTCCAAAGTATCTTTTTGATGAAGTAAATTCCATTTATAGCTTAATTAAGAATGTAGGTTATCAACCCTCGATTGCAACTTATGACATTAAAGTCATTGAAACCCCTGAGTTTCTAAGTGAAGCTAAAGATCTTAAACAGGTTTTAAGTTTTAAACGTATATATTCTGGGGATACCAAAGCACTTTTCTATATGGAATGTTACTTAGCAATTAAAGATGACTCGTTTCAAAAGAAACTCCTTGAAAATCAACCTTATTACGAACTTCTTAACCAAGATTACGGTTTGAAAATCAAATACTCTACCCGTACCATTGAAGCCAAGTTAGCGGATGCTGAAAAAGCTAAAGCTCTTAAGATCATTGAGAATTCAGCCTTAGTTTTCTCTAAAGCTGTGAGTTATGATCAAAATAACAGCTGGTTTGAATGTATATATTCTTATTCACTTCCTTCGATTATGCATTTCACCCATTCTAAACAGTAAAAAAGACTCTTGCGAGTCTTTTACTTTACTTTCTTTAAAGCTTTCTTAGCCAAATCGACGATGGCTGTAAAACCTTTAGCATCATGGATGGCCATTTCAGACAACATTTTACGATTGACGTTAACGTTGGCAAGTTTTAATCCATGCATTAATACTGAATAACTGATTTCATTCATTCTGGCTGCAGCGTTGATACGTGCAATCCATAGGCGACGCATATCACGTTTGACTTGACGACGATCGCGGTAAGCATAGGCCAATGAATTCATCACTTGTTCATGGGCTGTACGATATAGTAAGTGTTTAGAACCAAAATAACCTTTGGCAAGTTTTAAGACTTTTTTGCGACGAGCGCGTGTAGCTACTGAATTTTTTACTCTTGGCATGACGTTTTACCTCTTATTTCTGAAGCATCAACTTGATGCGCTTGTAGTCGCTACCGCTCACGAGGGTCGACTTTCTCAAATTCCGTTTTTGTTTGTGGCTCTTATTGGCCGCAAAGTGGGATACATAGGCATGGGAACGTTTGAGTTTACCACTACCTGTGACTTTGACACGTTTGGCCAAAGCTTTTTTAGTTTTCATTTTAGGCATCGTTGCTCTCCTTATTTTTTCTTAGGATTGAGTACCAAAGACATGGTACGTCCTTCCATTGAAGCAGCCTTTTCCGCAGACGCAAGATCAGAAACAGCTTCAACAAAATCATTCATTACTTTTTGACCAACTTCAATGCGTGTCATCATACGTCCTTTAAAACGCATGTCCAATTTAACCTTATTGCCTTCTTCAAGGAATTCACGGGCATGTTTAAGCTTGGTTTCAAAGTCGTGCTTATCAATCACTGGAGATAAACGTAAGGGTTTAATTTCCACATTGTGTTGATGTTTTTTCGCTTCTTTGGCTTTCTTTTGAGCCTCAAATTTGAAACGACCATAATCCAAGATTTTACAGACCGGTGGGGTTGCATTAGGAGCAACACAGAAGAGATCCAATTCATACTCATACGCCGCATCAAGTGCTTGACGTCTTTGTAGGGTTCCCAACTGTTCACCATTGGGACCAATGACTAATACCTCTTTGAAACGAATGTTTTCGTTGACGAGTTCGTCAGACTTACGTTTGGTTATAGGGCCAATCCTCCATTTCGAATAAAAAACGGGTTTCACATAGAAAACCCGCTTGTGCTAACATTAAGAGTAACGTTTGGCCTTTACCCACGGTCAGTAACCATCGGGTGAGAAACGGGCGTTTCTACTTTCCATCTATTTATTGCTTACACACTATAGCATAGCTCTTCAACAGTGTCAAACAAGAAAGCTCCTTTTTTAAAAGGCGAATATGCTATAATTTCTTGGTTAAGTTTGAGGTTAAACGATGAAATTAAACAACAGCTTTTTTTACACGTTAAGAGAAAATGTGAAGGATGAAGATTCCAAGAGTGGTAACCTTTTAGTTCGCTCTGGGATGATTAAGAAGAACTCTTCAGGCATTTATATGTATATGCCTTTAGGGTATAAAGTCCTTAAGAAAATTGAAGCCATCATCCGTGATGAAATGAATAAAGCGGGTGCTCAAGAAGTACTAATGCCTGCGTTAATCCCTGAAGAAATCTATGAACAAAGTGGTCGTAGATCCTTGATTGGTTCCAGTATGTTTGCTTTAAAGGATCGCTTTGATAAACCCTTTGTTTTAGGGCCTACCCATGAAGAACTCTTCCTCATGGCGGCTCAATCGATGGTTAAATCCTATAAAGATCTTCCCTTTAACCTCTACCAATTTCAAACCAAGTTTAGAGATGAACCACGTCCTCGTTTTGGTTTAATCCGTGTGCGAGAATTCATCATGAAAGATGCCTACTCCTTCGATCGAGACATCGAAGGCTTAAATGTTTCTTACGATAAAATGTTTAAGGCTTATAAAGCCTCCTTTGATCGCATGGGCTTAAATTATAAAATCGTTACAGCGGATACCGGGGTCATGGGTGGACTTTTATCAGAAGAATTTCAAGCCTTATCCGATATTGGCGAAGATACTTTGGTGCTATGTGATGCCTGTGATTTCTCGACCAATTTAGAGATTGCCCCTTGTTTAACCGAAAAAACACTTAAGAAAGAAGCTTTAAAAGATTTAGAACTGCTGTATACCCCTAATGTGGGTAAGATTAAAGACTTAGTCGATACCTATAAAATCCCTGTTGAACAAATGACCAAATCCATGGTCTATAAGATTGATGGAAAATTTGTGCTCATCATGGTTCGTTCTGATGATGAAATCAATGACGTTAAAGTTCAAAAATTCTTCAAAGCCACCAGCGTAGAATTGGCCAGTCCTGAAGATGTGGTTCGACTCACCAACGCAAAAGTAGGATTTGCAGGACCTCATAAACTCAACTTAGAGGTTTATGCGGATCACCGCATTGAACACATGACCAATTTCTTAATTGGAGCCAATCAAAGCGATTATCACTACATCCATGCGAATGTGGATCGAGACTTTAGTGTAAAGGCTTATGCAGATCTAAGAAACATTGTTGAAGGGGATGTTTGTCCGAAGTGTCAAAAAGGACACATCCATTTCTCAAAAGGCATAGAAATTGGAAATACCTTTAAACTTGGAGATAAATATTCTAAAGCCTTAGGTCTAAATTACTTAGACCAAAACAATACTTTACAACCCGTTGTGATGGGATCCTATGGGATTGGTCCTGGACGCTGTTTAGCGGCCATCGTTGAACAAAACTCTGATGATTATGGCATTCTTTGGCCGAAATCGATTGCTCCTTTCGAAGTAGCCATTGTGATCATCAACACCAAAGTGGAAGCCCAAGTCGAAGCTGCGACTAAGATTTATCAAGATCTTTTGAGTCAAGGCGTGGATGTGCTCTTGGATGATCGTGATGAGCGGGCAGGGGTTAAGTTTAATGACCTAGACCTGATTGGTGTTCCTTTAAGAATCACAGTAGGCAAAACTTTAGAGAATGGTGAAGTAGAAGTTAAAGCACGAAACGAAAAAAACGTAGAGCTTGTGAAACTTGAAAATCTTATCCAATTTGTCTTAGACCATAAATAATCCCCAACCTTCGATGTAGACTAAAAGCATCGGAGGTTTTTTTATGAAACATCAGTTCCCAAGGGATTTCTTGTGGGGTGGCGCAACCGCAGCCAATCAATTTGAAGGTGGATTTGACCAAGGCGGTAAAGGCCTAAGTGTATCCGATTGTGCGCCCGCCCACTTTAATGTGGATGTGAAGGATTATCAAAAACACAATTCAATCACAAGCCAAGAAATCTTAGAAGCCATGAAGAGTCAAGATCATCGTTTGTATCCAAAACGACAAGGTTCACAGTTTTATACCCACTACAAAGAAGACATTGCCCTTCTTGCAGAAATGGGTTTTAAAGTGTTTAGACTTTCCATTGCCTGGTCCCGTATTTTCCCCAATGGGGATGATGCAGTCCCCAATGAAGAAGGTTTAAAATTCTATGATGCTGTTTTTGATGAACTGAAGAAATACAAGATTGAACCCTTGGTCACTTTATCCCACTATGAACCTCCTTTAGCTTTACTCTTAAACTACAATGGCTGGTCCAACCGTAAATTGGTAGATATGTTTGCGAAGTACACACAGGTTGTCGCTGATCGTTATCAAGATAAAGTGAAGTATTGGCTAACCTTTAATGAGATTGATTCGATCATTCGTCATCCCTATACTTCGGGGGCTTTGATTGAAGATCGTTTTCCACATCAAAACTTTAAACATGTGATTTATCAAGCCATGCATCATCAATTTGTGGCTTCTAGTCTTGCGACTAAGATTCTAAAAGAAGTCAATCCTAACAATCAAGTGGGCTGTATGTTGACTAAACTGAGTTATTATCCCTTAACACCGCATCCTTTAGATGTGCTTAAAGCACAACAAGACATGCGTAGCACGTATTGTTATAGCGATACACAAGTCTTTGGTGAATACCCTGCTTATCTCTTATCTAGATATGCCAAAGAAGACTTTCACTTACATAAAGAAGATGGGGATGATGAGTTGATGAAAAATTATCCCGTTGATTTTGTCTCTTTTAGCTACTACATGTCTTCTTGTGTCGCTCATGATCCTGAAGGCAAAGAAACCACTGCAGGCAACACGATTTTAGGAATTAAAAATCCACATTTAGAAAGCAGTGATTGGGGTTGGCAAATTGATCCTGTGGGATTAAGAATTTCATTGGTAGATCTCTATGATCGTTATCGTAAACCCTTGTTCATTGTAGAAAATGGACTGGGGGCAAAAGATGTTTTAGAAGCAGATGGATCCATCCACGATGATTATCGGATTGATTATCATAAGGCTCATTTTAAAGCCATGTATGAGGCAATGGTGGAAGATGGGGTCAAACTGATGGGCTATACTTCATGGGCCTGTATTGACCTTATATCGGAATCTACCAAGCAAATGAGTAAACGCTATGGATTTATCCATGTAGATGCGGATGATTATGGCCAAGGTAGCTATCAAAGACGTCGTAAAGACAGTTTTTATTGGTATCAAAGCGTTATCCAATCAAAGGGTGAAAACATCCTTAATGACTAAAGGCTCTTACGAGCCTTTTTTAATTTTAAGTAAAAATAATAAAGATATCAGAATCGATGGACCAGCAATACTCAGTAAACCAACCCACAGATATTCAAGATCATCACGCATGTTCATGCCGACCAATAAACCATAAAAGATGGCTACAAAGAGAAAACCATAGACACCAAACCAGGCTCTCTTCGAAGCAATGATCAGGATGATCCAGATGACAAAGACAGGCAGATTATGCATGATGAATCCGATGATCATTTCTCCTAAAGTGTATTCTGGAACAAACACATCAAAGGAAAACATCATCAAAAAGAAGGTATACGCTAAGCCTAAGACATAAGGGGCATAGTTAATCATTTTTTTCATACCATGTGCCTCCCTTCTATCTTTATTGTAGAACAAAAAAACCGTCACTTGACGGTTTAAGCTAAACTTTCTTCGGGTTCAAATTGAGCGTTATATAATTTCGCATAGAAACCTTCTTTGGCGATCAGTTCATCATGATGACCTGCTTCTACAATGTCTCCATGGTTCATGACCAAGATTAGATCTGCATTGCGAATGGTCGATAAACGATGGGCAATGATGAAAGAGGTTCTTCCATGCATTAAGGTATCCATGGCTTTTTGAATGAGCACTTCGGTACGGGTATCCACACTTGATGTGGCTTCATCTAAGATTAAGATTTTAGGATCGGCTAAGATGGCTCTAGCAATGGTCAACAATTGTTTTTGGCCAGAAGAAATATTGGTCGCATCTTCATTGATCACAAGATCATAACCATCGGGTAGCGTCTTTACAAAGTGATCGACTTGAGCCATTTGTGCAGCTTTGAACACTTCTTCATCTGTTGCGCTGTGTTTACCATAACGAATATTCTCTTTAATGGAGGCATTGTAGAGCCAAGTGTCTTGAAGCACCATGCCTAAGCGTTGTCTTAAATCATTGCGTTTTAAGGCTTTGATGTCGATGCCATCAATCGCAATGGATCCACTTAAGACATCATAGAAACGCATCAAGAGCTTAACAATCGTGGTCTTACCTGCTCCTGTTGGTCCAACAATCGCAATTTTTTGACCGGGTTTAATTTCAGCTGAGAAGTTATTGATGATGACTTTACTTGGATCATACCCAAAGTGAACCTCTTTGAAGCTTACAGACCCTTTCATATTAATGAGTTCTGCACTGCTTTCAACATCTTCGACTTCTTCTTTTTCTTCTAATAAAATGTAGATCTTTTCAATCGCCGCTAAAGTGGATTGAAGTGCATTGGATTGTGAAGACAGTTGAGCAATGGGTTGAGTATAGGATCTCATGTATTGAATGAAGGATTGGATCGCCCCAATGGTAAGCGTCCCTTGAGCGGCATAATAGCCCCCAAGAATGGCGACAGCCACATAACCAAAGTTACCAATCGATTGCATCAAAGGCATCATAATACCTGAGAAAAACTGAGATTTCCAAGCACTCTCATACAAATCTTCATTGGCTTGATTGAATTGTTCAACGGCTTGCTTTTCACCATTAAAGGCTTTAACTAAAATATGGTTACCATACATTTCTTCGACTTGACCATTGACTTGGCCTAACGAAGCTTGTTGTTGTTTAAAGAATTTTTGAGAAAACTTAAAAATCATCCCAATGATGCCAAAAGATAAAGGTAAAACAAGAAGTCCCACCACCGACATTTGCCAGTTGATGGAAAACATCATGATCAGTATCCCAATGATGGAAACAAAGGACGTGATGAATTGGGTAATGCCTTGTGATAAAGAATTATTGATCGCATCCACGTCATTGGTGATGTGTGAGAGCACTTGACCATAATTATGGGTATCAAAGTAGGCTAAAGGTAAACGATCGACTTTAGATGAAATGGTCTTACGCAAGTTATAGGTCACATCATTAGCAATGCGCGTCATGATGAAGCCTTGAATATAGGTAAAGGCTGAAGATATCACATACAAAGTAATTAAGAACAGAATGATGTCTTCAATGGCTTTAAAATCAATCGAGCCAGTCCCTGATATCTTAGCCATTAAACCTTCGACTAAGATGGTTGTGGCTTCCCCTAAAATACGAGGGCCAAAGATCATAAAGATGGTTGATGCAATCGCAAAGGTAAAGACAATAATCAGTTTAAACCAATAGGGTTTAAGTAAATTTAGCAGTTTCTTTAAGGAATCCTTGGTGTTTTTGGCTTTTTCACCATGACCCATATTTGGGCCATGACCCATGCCCATTCCACCGCCTGGACGTCTTTGTTGCATGTTTTGTTGTTGACTCATTGTAATCCAAGCTCCTTGTTGCTTAATTGACTGGAAGCAATTTCTAGATAGGTTTGATTGTTACGCAAGAGCTCTTCATGTGTACCCATACCTACCATTTGACCGTTTTCTAAAACAATGATTTGATCAGCATTAATAATGGTATTCACGCGTTGCGCAACAATCAGAATGGTTTTGTTGCTTTGTGCTGTTTTCAAAGCCGCTCTAAGTTTTTGATCCGTCTTAAAGTCTAAAGCTGAGAAACTATCATCAAAAATCAAAATAGGAGAATCTTTAACCAAAGCACGGGCAATCGATAGACGTTGTTTTTGTCCACCCGATACATTGGCCCCAGCTTGCGCTAAGTGATGATCAAAGCCTTCTTCTTTTTCGGAGATAAAGTCCATCGCTTGAGCAATTTCTGCGGCTAGTTTGACTGAAGTTTGATCGGCTTCAGGTTTTCCATACTTCAAGTTGAAATCAATACTACCTGAGAGCAACATGCCTTTTTGAGGCACATAAGCTATTTGATCACGTAGACTGTGTTGATCTATGTCCTTCACATTGACGCCACTGACTTTGATCTCACCTTCTGTGACATCGTAGAAGCGCGGAATCAAATGAATGAGGGTACTCTTACCTGAACCGGTTGAACCAATGATGGCAGTAGTTGTTCCAGGCTTAGCCACAAAACTAATCTTACTTAAGACATCTTCACTGGCATTGGCGTACTTAAAGCTAACATCCTTAAATTCCACCCAACCTTTTTTATTTGAATCAAAGGATTTATTTTCTTTAGGATCGACAATCGTATTCACAGTTTCTAAAACATCGGCAATCCGATTGGCAGAAACTTGTGCACGTGGCAAAATCATAAAGATCATTGAAATCATAAGGAAACTCATGATGACTTGCATGGCATACTGCATAAAGGCCATCATGTCTCCAACATTTAAGTTAGAGGCATCAATTTGTTTGGCCCCAAAGTAGACAATCGCTACGATGGTCACATTCATGATCAGCATCATCACCGGCATTAAGACCGTCATGATGCGCGAAACAAAGAGTAAGACATCGGCTAATTTTGTATTGGCTTCATCAAAGCGTTTTTGTTCAAAGTCTTGATTGCCAAATGCACGAACCACCATCATCCCACTTAAACTTTCACGGGATACTAAATTCAGTTTATCCACCAAAGTCTGGGTAAGTTTAAATTTAGGGACTGCAATTGAGAAGATGATCGCAATCACAATAACTAAAGTAGATACCGATAAACCAATGATCCAAACCATGTCTAAATTGGTTTGAGTGATCATGTATATGCCCCCAATGGCCATAATCGGCGCATAGAAGAAAATACGAACCCCCATCGCAATCAGTTGTTGAATTTGAGTAATGTCATTGGTACTACGGGTAATGAGAGAGGCTGCAGAGAATTGATCAAATTCAGCACTGGAGAAACTTTCAACTTTTTCAAAGATGGCTAAACGTAAACGTTTCGCAACCCCTGCCCCCATCTTGGCTCCAAGATAGGTCACCACGATAACGGCAAAAGCACCAATTAAACTAAAGAGAATCATGATGGCTCCGGTGCTTAAGATGTAGTTCATTTGAATCGCATCAAGATCAACCCCAGCTTCTGTATAAATCGCTTTAGCCAAGACCACAGCACTTTGCTTTTTAAGCATGTCATCCATCGAATTCACAGTATCAAAGATAGGGTTCAACATGCCTGCAGGCATCATTTTGAGTTGAGCCGCTACAGGATATAAAGTAGAGAGCTCTAATCCATCCCCTGACATACTCATAGAATTAGAGTTGCTAGAACCTTGAGCACGACCCACTTCAATAAGCGTCCATAACGCTTCCCCAAATACCAGGTCTAAAGCGTCACGATCACTTGTAGAATCTAAAACATACGCCTCTTGATTAAGTAAGTTTGGATACGCTTCATCCACCACTGTTTCTAAACCATAGGAAGCATCTAAAAGTTCCTTATTTTCTTCACTGGATAAGGTATAGATAAAATCATAGGCTTCTTGACTGATGACTTCTGTAGAGCCATGATCAATCCCCCCTTGTTGAATACCAACACTGACGATGTCAGACATATAGTTGGGTAAATTTAAATCCGCAAAAGCTTGAACAAACAACAAGACAATGGCTAAGAGTAAGCTTAATATAAATGGCTTATAAAATTGTTTCAGTCTTAACATGTTTCTATTTCTTTTCTATGGGCTCTACTTTGAGCATCGCATAATCCAATAATTTATCCATGATGCGCTCCAAAGCAGACGCATCTTCTTCCCCCATATAATTCATTAAACCTTCAATGAAATGTTCCATGGCTGTACAGGCTTGATTGAGTTCATTTTGTCCTAGTTCAGTCAGTTCAATCCAAGTGATGCGTTTATCCGCCGTATCACTGACTCGAATGACCCAACCTAAGCTCACCAATTGATCTATCATTTGGGTTGAGGCTGCATTGGATACTTCAAGTTTCTGTGAAAGCTTTGAAGCCATCACTTTTCCACCTTCTCCAATGTTTTGAATCGCCATCAACATGAATCGTGGATTGCGATCATTCTTTTGCATTCTTCGATGCAGTGCTTTCATTCTCATGAATTTCTCCATAAACACATGGATCCGTTCACGTTTGATTTCTGTCATTTTTACCTCCAATACTTAAGTCACTTAACTAATATAAACCTAAGTCAGTGGCTTGTAAAGAAAAAGGCAACTATAATTGCCTCAAAATATTCTGCAATACGCCATTGGTATTCGCATGATCATAAATTTGATTATCAAAAATCACATTGGGTCCTAAAGGACATATCCCTAAACACCCTATTTCAATAATTAAAAGATGATCAGGAAGTTTTTGTTCAATGTCTTTGAGTTGTTGAAAATAGGCATCATCGACTCTGCATCCACAGTTTCCTGTATGACAGACTTTGATGTAATGTTGGGTCTTAGGATAAAGTTTTAAACTTTT
>CAZHIG010000005.1:0-1905 GCA_964532705.1 uncultured Erysipelotrichaceae bacterium | reverse complement strand
GGTTGCACTTGTCCTAAGATTTCAGCCATCACCCCAACTTTAAAACCTAAACTGAGGGCACTGATGAGCCCTTCAAGTAAACTTAATCGCATTAACGGAAAGAGCACTTTAAGATAATGATTCATCCGTGTTTCAGGATAGAGTTTCTCAACTTCCAGTAAGTCTGTTTCAATGCTTAAAAGAGCGACTAAGAATTGTTGGTAAAGGATGGGAAAAACCACGAGTAAACTGATCAGAGTCACACTCACATCTCGTGAAAACCAAATTAAGATGATCAAGATATAACTGATGTTTGGGATGGATTTAGAAATCGCCAACACAGGTTCGAAAAATACTTTAAGTTTAGGTTTTTCGTATACAAGTAAAGCTAAACCTAAAGCTAAGATAAACGAAAGTCCTGTACCCATCAGTACACGTAATAATGTTTGAGTTACAGACAGCCAAAAATGAGCACTGAGTCCAAAATGAACCATTGAGGCGATGATTGATTGAACACTGGGTAAAATAAGTGCATTACCTACACTCAGTGATAAAAGTTCCCAAATAAAGATGTAGGAAAGATAAACCCATACTTTCTTCATGCTTTATAGTTTAACAGATGTCTTGGTGAAAAAAACCATGTAGTTGTGTCCATAAACTTTGGCACACTTAGGACAGGTGGTATAAAATACCCATTGATCTTCAATCACTTTATGGTCATTATTCACTTCAGTTTCCAAGATTTTCATAAATTTATAAACATCCTGGTACTGATCATCGAAGACTCTAGCTTCATATTCACCAGTAAGTTTAACCCTAGGATAATCTTTGACTGCTTTAGAAACCGCAAACAAATGACTGGTTTGAAACGCTTTAGTATCTTTGGATAAGATCAGATATTGATCCTTTAAAGTTGCTTCACTCTCATCAATCGCTTTTTGGGTTTCTGTCATCACTTTTCCTAAGTTAAGCGGCATATGAAGAAACGTTTTAGACTTGGTTGAAATAAAATCAATGTCTTTAAAATCAAACACTTGATGATCATAAACTTCAGGATGAAAAACCGGACAACAACCACTCACCACATCTGCTTGAGTAAAGCTAGGTAGTTTAGTCATCGCATTCATACTTTATCCTCCTTATACACAAATTATCTGCCTTTTATATCTTTATTGCCACCGTTCACAGTACAATACTTCTAATGAACACAAAAGAAAGTCTAGCTTCACAATGGATTAAGAAAAGCATGCATGTCCTTAGACTCTCTCGCTTCTTTTATCTGGATCTATTTTCAAAACATCCACACCCATCTACTCTTAAATTCAAAACATTTAATAGACAAGCACAAGCCGATAGAGAAATCCTCTACTTTCCTGGAGGGGCTTATCTTTATGAAGCTTCCTTTCTTCATCATCATTTCTTAAATAAGCTTTCTAAAACGCTTCAACTTCCCATCACCCTCATTCAATATCCAGTTGGAAAGAATACAAACTTAATAAGTTCTTTAGACTTGGTAGAAACCTGGTTTCAAGACCATCAAAGCCAAAAACCAAACACTGAGTTTATTCTTATGGGGGATTCTGCAGGGGCTCACTTTGCCTTATCGTTGGCCAATCAACTTAAGTCTTTCCCATTTAGTTCCATCACCTTACTTTCCCCTTGGTTAGATTTACAGTGTACACAAGCAAACAAACAAAAAGACCTCATCTTAAACAAAAAGGTCTTAATAAAACAAGCCCATATCTATGCGCCACATGTCTCAAATTTTACAGATGTTCCACCACACGCTCAAATACACATTTTCATGGGTGAAGAAGATCTTCTTAAAGAAGATGCCCTCGCATTCATAAAAGCATTCCCCACTTCAAACTATCTTGAATATCCTCATATGATTCATGATTTCTTTTTACTCCCCATCCCT
This sequence comes from uncultured Erysipelotrichaceae bacterium, assembly GCA_964532705.1. GTDB lineage: Bacteria > Bacillota_I > Bacilli_A > Erysipelotrichales > Erysipelotrichaceae > UBA2212. The sequence goes on along the minus strand of CAZHIG010000005.1, from coordinate 5 downwards.
GAAAC
>CAZHIG010000004.1:20008-22289 GCA_964532705.1 uncultured Erysipelotrichaceae bacterium | reverse complement strand
TTAGGATCCATATTTGCGTATAAAAGATCAAAGAATCCAAACGCAAAAACAGTGATGATTGCAGCCCATATGGATGAAGTTGGTTTTGTGATTTCTTCGATTACACCAGAAGGTGCTTTAAAAATTGCCCCAGTAGGTGGGTGGTGGAGTCAAGTGCTTTTAAGTCAACGTGTGATCGTTAAGAATAAGAAGGGTGAGAAATTTAAAGGCACCATTGCATCGATTCCACCTCATTTACTGACTGAGCAAGAACGGTCAAAACCCATGGAAATTAAACACATGTTGGTCGATATTGGAAGTTCATCTAAAGAAGATGTTTTAGCTTTGGGCATTCAAGTGGGGGATGCGATGATTCTCGATGGACCCTTTGAAGTTTTAGATCAAGGGAAGCGTCTACTCTCTAAAGCGTGGGACAATCGATATGGGTGTATCTTAGGGGTAGAACTTTTAGAATCACTTAAAGATGTTGATTTAGAGGTCAATCTTTATGTGGGGGCAAGTGTTCAAGAAGAAGTGGGTTTAAGAGGGGCAACAACCAGTGCTTTTAAATTGAATCCTGATTTGGCCATTGTGTTTGATTGTTCACCTGCCAATGATTTAAGTGGAGACAAGCAAAGTTTTGGCCATTTAGGTAAAGGCCCTTTAGTTCGATTTATTGATGCGAATTACTTACCGCATCGTGGATTTATCCATCATTATGTGGATGTTTTAGAAGATAACAAAATACCTTATCAATACTACCAATCTTTAGGGGGGACGGATGCTGGTGCCATCCATAAAAGTCAAGAAGGGATTCCAACCTTGACGCAGTGTATTTGTGCACGTAACATTCATTCTTCTTCTAGCATCATTGATGTTTCGGATTATTTAGAGGCTCTTAAATCAAGCATCGCAGTCGTTAAGTCTTTAAATGATGCTACAATTGAACTGATTTTAAAGGCCAATCAATAAATGATGAAAAGACTATTCCTCTCTTTAATGATTCTAAGTGCACTCTCTGGATGTGTGGTTAACCCAAACTCTATCGATCAAGCTGTAATAGAATCATTAAAACAGGCAGAACGTGAAGAAATATCTTCAAATGTAAATCACACTGGAAGCATTTTTTCATATTATTTACCTAGCTACATCGGCAAAGTTCAATCGACTGAAAGCTCGTTGGTGATGAGTGTTCATCAAGAACGATTGGTGATGAATGTTGACGTGATTTCTGTCGTCCATGCAAGTGTTGACTCAGAACTTCGTACGATGTTTTCTGTCAAAGAAGCATTATTTAACTACACTTCTTCTTTTGTAGATCTTAAAGGGTTTAATCAAACTTACCAATTGATTGTTTATCCTTACAATGCGAAGTACTTTATTCTATTACAAACACCCGAAGTTATTATGAGTTCCCAAGCCAGTTTGGGGAATGTGATGGACATCGCTTATGAGATGTTGAAATTTGTTAGAACGGTGAGTGTGTCTAAACAAGACGTGATCAATGCTTTCTCAAATCGTGAAATTCTAAACTATCAAAAGACAGATTTAAACATGTTTGCGCAATTGGCTCCTGAATCAGGTACAGTTTTAGATATGATAGAAGGAGAAGATGAAAATCTTTTTAATGAAGATTATTACAACGACTACATCAATGACAGTCCAACAGAAGAAGAGATTCTTCAAGACTAAGGAGAGATGACCATGTGGAAAAAACTAAGTGCATTACTATTTGAGGAAGAAGATGAAATCTTTGAAGAAGAAGTGCTTAAACAACCCAAAAAAGAAGTGAAGAAAGCTAAAGTAGAAATCCTTGCTACCCCGGTTGAAAAAGAGCTTTTAGATACACAAGAAGATCGTGAAGATGTCGTAGAAAAAACTTCTAGCTTTGGACTTGAGATTGATCAAGAGCTTCCGGTCTATAAAGATGAGCCCATCATAAGAAAAGTTTATGAATTTCATCCAGTGATTTCACCCATTTTTGGGGTGACTGAAAGTCCTATTCATGACACAATTCCAAAAGTTGTTGAACCCATCCCTGCAACATTACCTAAATCAGTCATCAACACGGTTATTTCTCCAATCTATGGAGATCTAGAAACCAAGAATGATGAAGTGGAATATAAAGGTTTATCTCAAAATGCAAAAGATGTCGTCTTAGAATCAAGTTCTTCAATTAAAGATGTTGAAATTGTGAAAAATGTTAAGCCTATTCAAGACACTTCACCGGTTGAAGCACTCAGTTTTGATGACTATGAAGACATCGATTTGGATGATCTCATTCAAAGTGCTCAAACCAGTG
>CAZHIG010000004.1:0-19908 GCA_964532705.1 uncultured Erysipelotrichaceae bacterium | reverse complement strand
TGAAGATTTTGAAGATTTAAAGAAAATTAGAGAACTTCATCCCAATGCAATCTATCGTTATCATGAGTATCTTGGTGAATTGATGAAACATTATGTTTCGATTGGTATCAGTGGTTCCCATGGTAAAACAACCAGTACGAAAATGATGACCAGTATCTTATCTAAATCTCGTAAAACGGGCTATCTTATTGGCGATGGTCATGGTCATTTAAGCCTTGATGATGCATATTTTGTCGTGGAAGCAGATGAGTATCGGCGTTTTTTTCATGCCTATCATCCTAAATATGCCTTAATCACCAATGTCGATTATGATCATGTGGATTACTTTAAGAGTGAAGAAAACTATCGATTAGCTTATGAGGATTACAGTGCAAATGTAACGGAAGCCTTAATGGTTTTTGGGGATGATCCTAAAGTTAAAAGTTTAAATTTTAAGCAGAAGGTGTATACCTATGGTCTTAATGGTGACAATGATTTAGTTGGAAAAATTATTCATGAGAATAAAAATGAAACTTTGCTTGAATTACATTTTCAAGGGAAATTCGTAGGACAACTTCGCTTGCCATTTTCAGGACGTCATTTGGTTTGGAATGCGCTTGGATGTAGTGGAATTGCGCTTTTAGAAGGTTTGAATTTAAATGAAATTCAAGTGGGGATATCAAGCTTTAAAAACGCAGCCCGTCGGTTTGTGGTCGAAGAGCTTAATGAAAATGTCTACATCGATGATTATGCACACCATCCCACTGAAGTTTCAGTGACGATTGATGCGGCTCGATTAAGATATCCTAACCATACTTTAGTAGCCATTTTTAAACCCCATCGAGTTTCTCGTTTATATCATTTCGCCCAAGAATTTGCGGATGCTTTAGATAAAGCAGATGCTGTTTATCTGTGTGGTTTTAGTGCCATCGACGATCAAGAGGAAGGCTATGATATTACGATTGATTATCTTAAGGATAAGTCAAAAAAAGCTTTTGTGATTACAGAAGATGAAAGGGGTGCTGCTGTTTTAACCCAACATCAACCCGCTGTATTTCTCTTTATGAGTTCAAAAGATATTTATGTTTTATCGGATTTATTAAAGCGCTATCAAAATTCTTGAAAATATTTTCATATCTTCTATAATGAAAGTATAGAGGTATTTAAATGGATGCTTTACTACTGGATTTAAAAGAACTATCAGTGATGATTCTACCAACTTTGGGAGCCATTTCACTGATTTTTATTTTGGTGATTCTAAGACAAGTTTATGTATTGCTTAAGAAGGTGGACAAAACCTTGGATAAAGTGGATGAAGCTTTAAATGAAGTCGCTAAACCCCTAAAAACTCTAAGCAATATGACTAAAGCCATCGATGCAGCTTCTGCCTTAGCCCATCATTCAATTTTATCTTTAACAAAGTTATTTGTGGATAATTTTGAAACGGTAAAAGACTATGTGAGTGCTTTACTTAAGGGTAAATCTGAAGAAGAACATTACAACGATCCTGAAGAACAGGATGTTATATAAAGGAGGACACAATGTCAAATAGCGTGAAAGAATTCTTTTCTAAATTGCTTAAACATAGTAAAGCTTTTGCTGAAGACGTAGAACTGAAAGAAAATACCAAAGTCATTGCTTCAAAACTAAAAGAAGAAGGCATCAAATTGGGTGAGAAAGTGAATGAACTTGTCCAAGATGAAGAACTTAAAGAAAAAGTCAAAGAAGTGGCACAACCCGTATTGGATAAAGCAAAAGAAGTGCTTGAAAATCCTAAAGTTAAAAAAGTCGTAGAAGACATTAAAGAGACCGGTAAAGAAAGTTTAGACTTTGTCAGTGAAAAGACTCAGGCTTTTCTTGAAAAACCAGAAGTGGTAGAAGCCATTGAGAAAACCAAAGATAAAACCATTGAATTGGCTGAAGCAGGTGTTAAGAAATTAAAGAAGACACTTAGAAAAGATGATGTAGATGCAACATCCAAAGAGGAAGAATGAAAAGAGTTACAATTTATGATGTTGCTAAGGAAGCTAAAGTTTCGCTCGCAACGGTTTCACGGGTCATTAATGGATTAGAAATTGTTCGTGAAGATACCCGTACTCGGGTTAATGAAGCAATTGATCGTTTAGGATATAAGCCTAATGCGATTGCCCAAGGTTTAGCCTTGCAAAAAACAACCACAATTGCTTTGGTGGTTCCAGAAGCGAGTTTCTCTTATACTGGACAGATTATTAATGGTTTATTAGATGTTTCAAAAATCTACAAATATAACATTATGCTTCATACAACCTCAGAAGGAATTGTAGAAATTGGGGATGTGATTGAGAATATTATTAAGTCACGTGTTGATGGGGTTATTATCTACAATGATAAGATGATGTCTGACGAATTGACTGCTTTAACAAAGTATGATTTTCCGATTGTGATGATTGGAAATAAGATGTCAACTTCTAACATTAGTTCTGTGTATGTAGATTTGAGAAAAGCAGTGTATGAATTGGTTAAAAAATACTTAGAAAAAGGTCAAAAAGACATCGCAATCATTCAAGATCGTAAGAATAAGTATATGGTTGATGAAATGATTCAAGGGGCAAATCTTGCCTTTAATGAGAAGGGTTTAAGTTTTAATCAATTCATTGAGATTCCATTAGAATATCGATCATCTTATTTGTATCTAAAAGAGTATTTTAAAACCCATAAACACCAATTGGTGATTGCGCATCGTGATTCTCAAGCGATGGCTGTTGCTAATGCAGCAGATGAGAATAAAATATCCGTCCCAAGTGACATGGAAATTGTTTGTATTATAGATACTAAATACAATTCAATGGTCCGTCCTCAAATCTCTAGCTTTACCATTCCATCCTATGATTTAGGAGCAGTGGCCATGCGTGTGATGACGAAGATGTTGAAACAAGATGTTGTGGATGAAAAAGAAATTGAACTCAGTTATCTTTTTACACCACGACAATCCACAAAATAGTATACTGTTAATGTATTGCGTTGATGAGACAGAGTAATTAAAGTTATAGCGATAGAGAAAACGTGAAGTGCTGAAAACGTTGCTTAGACCTTAATGAATACAACTCGGAGCAGCTTTATGAAAGTAAAGCCGATTGACTTGCGTTAAAAGTTTAAGTGACCTGTAAAGGTAACTAAGGTGGTACCGTGCTTAAGCACCCTTAGGGGTGCTTTTCTATTGGAGGAAAATATGAACTTTTTTGAAGAATTAAAATGGCGTGGTTTAATCAAGGATGTAACAGATGAAGCTGCTTTTGTCGAGCGATTAAAGTCACCGATGACTTTATATTGTGGTTTTGATCCTACCGCTGACTCACTTCATATTGGCAGTCTACAACAACTGTTGTTGCTCAAACGCTATCAGACTCAAGGACATACTCCGATTGCTCTTTTAGGAGGGGCAACAGGGATGATTGGTGATCCACGTCCAACCAGTGAGCGTAAACTCATTACCTTGGAAGAAGTTGTTGAAAATGGTCGTAGTATACGTGTTCAATTGGATAAATTTCTATCCAATACTGGAAGCAATGCTTTAATCTCGGTTAATAACTATGATTGGTTATCAAAAATTGATATTTTAAGCTTTTTGCGTGATTTTGGTAAACATTTCAACATAAACTACATGATAGCGAAAGATACCATTGCTTCTCGCTTAGACAGTGGAATTTCATATACAGAGTTTAGTTATACCATTCTTCAAGCCATGGACTTTAAATATCTTTATGAGACCTATCATTGTGAGCTTCAAATTGGAGGATCTGATCAGTGGGGAAATTTAACTTCTGGTACCGAACTCATTCGTAAAACAGTAGAAAATGCAAAAGTTTTTGGGGTGACATCACCACTGATCACCAACAGTGATGGTTCAAAGTTTGGAAAGTCTGAAGGTAAGAACATTTGGTTATCTGCTGAAAAAACGTCTGCATATGCATTTTATCAATATTGGTTAAATGTCTCTGATTCTGATGTGATTGATTTCATGAAACGTTTATCGATGAAAAGCCCTGAAGAAATCCTGTCTTTTGAAGCAGGTTTTAAGAATGAAGGTCATTTAAGAGCGGCTCAGAAAGCACTTGCGATTGAACTGACAAGTTTAGTTCATGGAGAAGAAGCTTTAGCATCCGCTCAAAGAATTACAGAAGTATTTTTCAGTGGTCTTTGGGATAAACTTTCATTTGAAGAACTTAAACTTGCTTTAGCAGATGTGCCTGAGTTTAAAATCAATGTTGAAAAACTTCTTTTAGATACCTTAGTAGAAGCGAAGATTGCCACCAGTAAACGTGAAGCTCGTGAATTCATTGAGAATGGTTCGATCAGCTTAAACGGATCAAAGGTGACCGATTTGAATTATCAATTAACAAAAAAATCTGCTTTGTATGAGAAAATGATTGTAATTAGAAAAGGGAAGAAGAATTACTTCTTGGTGGTTTTTGAATAATGGAGAATTTTAACTGGATTTTAATGGGCATTACGGCCGTCTTAGGTGTATTTGTGGTTGCTATGAGGATCAATGATTATCTTAACCACAATAAGTTATTAAAGACATTTAGGGAAAAAGAAGAAGAAGTCATAGTCTTAATTGAAGATCAAAAAGTGGTTTACTTCTATTTAGGCTTAAGTATTTTTGTCAGTATCTTTTCTTGGTTTGTAGGAACTGACTTTTTAGAGAAACTCATCCTTTCTGTTTTGTTTGGGCTATTACTTTTAAGTGAAACACTCAATGCATACGTCGTTTCTAAATTGTACGTAAGTCACAAATCCTTTTTACTGGGCTTAAGTACTCAGAAGTTTCGCTCGATTCGTCACTATGTTGCAAAAGGGAAAAGACACACACGTGTCATGCTTTTAAACAATCAGGAGATCACCTTGACAAATGCTTATAGTGAAGCACTTCAAACCCACATTAAAAGCATTAAAGGCGCTAAAAAATAGCGTCTTTTTATATGTTATAATTTGACATATGAAAAGACTCTTGCTTGTTTTAATCACTCTATTCTTGATGACTTCATGCACTAGTGATGCTCAACTAGAAGCAAAATATGAAGCCTATCGTAGTAGTTATCAAAATTTACTGAACTCAACCAGTTTTTTAGAGCGTTCAAATCAATTTTCTATTTCAGCAGAAGTTTCAGATTTAGGAGATGGTCAATATCGTTATGACGTGTATATTGATGAGGCTCAAATTGCGATGTATGATCTTGAAATATTGGCCATTGTAGATGAAGGCTTATTGGTGATTTCAGATGATATGATGCCCAGTATTGGTATTTATGATGATTTAGAATATGCGATGGTGCCCTATCAAATCAACACGGATGCGGGTTATGTTAAGGGTTTTAATCTAAATGGAATCAGTACTAAAAAACCAATCATCCTCAAAGTATCGGTAAGTTGGAAAGATTACTTCAAGATTAGATCCTATAAAGAAATCTTTCGCTTTGAGCTCAATTAATGAATCAAGAACGTTTTAAGCAATCCCTTGTGTTGGGTGGCTTAACCAGTAGTGCAGGGATCTTTCTTACTAAAATCATTGGGATCCTTTATGTGGTTCCTTTTTCTGCTTTAGCCACAGAAGCCAATCTTTCTTATTATGCTCGTGCTTACAGCATCTATGAAATCGTTCTGAATGTTTCGATTGCAGGGATGCCTTATGCGATTGCAAGCTTGGTTGCCAAATATCATCTTAAAGAACAATATAGAAATCTACTGCTGGTCAAAAAAGTTTCCACCGCTATTTTAGCTTTATCTGGTTTTTTAATGATGATTCTTTTGATGTTTTTTGCACTTCCATTGGCTAAGATTTCGATTGGCACTACGGTCTTAACGCTTGAAGTTCTAAGAACGCGTAATGTCATGCTGATCATGGCTTTATCGGTATTTACTGTGCCTTTGCTCAGTTCTTATCGTGGGTTTTATCAAGGATTAAAAGAATTAAAACTCTATGCTTCCTCACAAGTCCTAGAACAAGTGGCTCGTGTGTCTCTTTTATTGGGTTTAGGCTTTATGATGGTGGTTGTTTTTGGATATGATCCCATTTGGGCAGTTTATGCAGCCATCTTTGCGACAGCTTTATCAGCCTTGGTTTCGATGGTTCAGTTTATTTTAAAGGATCGTAGAACTTTAATTGATTTTAAAAAGGCTGCTGAATTAAGTAATGATTCTGCTTCATCTGTGAAATCAATCATGATTGAGCTTTATGGCTTCTCAATCCCATTTTTACTCAGTGTTGTGTTGAATTCCATGGCGAATTTCGTCAACTTACTATTCTTCAATCAGTCTTTGATCGCGTATGGGAACAGTATTGTAGAAGCTGATCTTTATTACTCTATGGTGATGTTTACTACCAATAAATTAACTTCTATACCGCAGGTAATCGCGCCTGGTTTTATCACAGCCATCATTCCTTATGTAACCACTTCGTATGAGAAAAAAGATACTGAAGCTTTAAAAAAACATGTGTTAGATAGTTTGTTGGTTGTTTTCTATTTAAGCTTGCCATTAAGTTATTTTCTATTTGGTTTAGCTAAGCCAATTTATTTTGTTATGTATGGGAATGCACACTTAGACTTAGGTGCAGGTGTATTAATGCTAAACAGCATCACGGGACTCAGTTTTAATTTATCGGCCGTTTCCAATGCCTTAATGATGGCCATGCGTTTAAGAAAACAAAACTTGATGGTGATTTTTGTTGTGGTTTTACTGGCGACTGTCACGTTTGTTCCACTCTTATCCAACATTGGATATGCGGGCTCGATTATTTCGAAGTTTTCTTCTCATTTGTTGATGTTTTTTATGAATTTGTATCTGATACAACGTATTCATAAAATGCCTTATTTAAAACTGTTTAAAGATCTTTTGATTATGGTACTTGCGCTTTTAGGGATGCAGTTATCCTTTATGATCTTAGAAGCCATTGGATTACGTGTTGTTGATCATCAACGTTTAATGGCAACCTTTATTTTAGGACTTTATGGTTTATTAGGTACAGGGGTTTACTACGTTATTACCGCCAGTTTTGGATTGCCACAACGGATCTTACACTTCGACTTAAAGCGAGTTTTTAAACGATGATAAGACTTGATAAATTGTGTGCGCATTTAGGTTTAGGTTCTCGTAAAGAAGTTAAGATGATGATTCGAAAAGGATTGATTTCAGTGAATGGGGATTTAATTTATAATGATGATTTCAAAGTGGATGAACGCCAAGATGAAGTGGTTTATCTGGATGAAAGCTTACATTATCCTGCACAACAGTATTTCATGTTAAATAAGCCTGTAGATACCATTTGTTCAAGAGATGTCAGTCTATATCCATCTGTCTTGGATTTGTTTAATGATCCATTATTACCAAGTACGCAAGCTGTAGGTCGACTCGATGTCGATACAACGGGTTTACTTCTGGTCAGCAGCGATGGACAAGTCGCACATCGTTGTTTAAGTTCTAAACATCATGTTGAAAAAGTGTATGAAATTGATCTAGCGATCGACTTTGATCGTACGTTTATTGACATCCTTGAAAAGGGTGGAATTGTGCTCGATGGTCAAGCTTGTTTGCCAGCAAAGATAAAGATAATATCTGCTCGTAAGCTTCACTTGAGTATCATTGAAGGTCGCTACCATCAAGTGAAACGAATGATGCATGCCTGCAATAATGAAGTAGTTAATTTAAAAAGAATTCAATTTGGGCCTTTAAAACTTGATGAATCATTGGAGTTAGGTGAGTATCGTCCATTAACCCAAGCTGAAATCAATTTGCTTAAACAAATCTAAAAGAAAAGCCAGTTCACTGAACTGGCTTTATGCTTATCTGTTGTAGAATTCAACAACGAGGGCTTCGTTGATCTCAGTGTTGAGTTCGTTACGCTCAGGTAAACGTACGTAATTGCCTTTTTTAGCTTCTTTATCAAAGGTAACATAGTTTACAGTAGAGACGCTTGCTTCTAAAGCATCCTTAATGGTATCTAAACCTTTGGAACCTTCTTTAACAGAAATCACTTGACCTGGCTTAACGGAGTAAGATGGAATATCCACCTTTTGTCCATCGACCAAGATGTGTCCGTGGTTTACAAGTTGTCTTGCGCCACGACGTGTACGTGATAAGTTCATGCGGTAGACGATGTTGTCTAAACGACTTTCAAGTAAGAATAAGAAGTTATGACCCTTATTGCCTTTCATGTGATTGGCTTTAAGGAACAAATTGTAGAATTGACGTTCGTTTACACCGTAGGTGAAACGAATGCGTTGTTTCTCACGTTGTTGTTGACCATAGTTGCTAAGCTTTGGTGCACGTGCGTCTGGTGCTTTACCAGGGGCGGAAGTGCGGGCTTTAAAACCTGGTTTTCCTGCAAATTCAACACCGGTCTCTAAGGTTGAAAATTGCAAACGACGAGATACTTTGTATACGGGACCTGTCATGCGTGCCATAGTAATCCTCCTGTAATGGGCTCATTATCAGGGATGAATCATCTTAAGGAGTGTTTATCGACTCTTTTCGGTGTGAAGCGCACTTACTGGGTTCCATTTAGGGATAAACGCTTTGTCTTAAAACTTCATCTGCTAATCAATGATGCTTGTATATAATAGCTTCTAAACTTCGCTTTGTCAACGCAGTTTTATCGTTATAAGAAGGGTAGGCTGTGCTAGAATAATACCGAGGTGGCTCTATGGATCTGCAACTTTTTCTTAACTTGCTCTCAAGGCTTGAAATACAAATTGGTTTACTCAGCATAGGAGGCTTTCTATTGCTTCTTTTGGTTATGAATCGAGTTAAAGTCAACAAACTTAAGAAAAGCTTAAGTGGATTTGAACAACGTTATCATTCCGTAAAAACCATCCCGCTTCCATTTAAGCTCAATAAGGCAGTTGCTTTAGCACGTGTAAATGATCAAATCATGTCTCAAGTGAATGATTTCAAAAATAGTTTTGAGCAAATTCAAGATAATTTAAAATCGATTGCAAATGTATTGGCAGAAACTGAAGATGCTTTAATCATTCGTAAATATAAAAACGTTAAACTTAATCTAAATGATTTATCAGGAATGATGACTGCCATCGAAAAACAAGTGAATACCCTTAATCAGGATTTTGATACCATTTTAGAAGAAGAGAATCAACAACGCTCTACCATTACAGAACTCAAAGATTTTTATCGACGTTTAAGAGCAGATATACAAGCACGTTCTGTTCCACTTGCCATCAGTCTTCCAGTCATTGAAGATAAACTCAGTGCCATAGAAAAAGATTTTAGTTCTTTTGAAGAATGGATGTATGCGTCTGAATTTAAAAAAGCGAAAGATAAAATGGAAGAAATTTCTAGTTCTTTAAAAGAGACACATGAAATCATCTTAAAATTACCCGAACTGATTACCCTTGCGAAAGGTATTATTCCTAAGTTGAGTGAGGAGATTCGTGCGACTTACCACCGTTTAAAAAATCAAAATATGGTTCTCAATCATCTTGAAGTTGAAAAAAACCTTCAAATGATCATTGAAACCACCACAGAAGCAGAGAATAATTTAGCACGTTGTATTATTGATGAAGTCGATGGTCATTTGCATGAGAATCAAAAACGCTGTGAGCAACTGTATCAACAACTGCTCAAAGAAGAAAGCGCACACAATGATTTAAAGACTCTTTTAGATCAACTTGAGTCTTTACTTAGATCCAATCATGCCTTGATTTTAAGTTTAAAGGAAAGTTTAGTCCTTGAATCTCAACGATTTGGTTGGCAAGAACTAGAAGCTTTACTTAAATCAAAGGAAACTGAACTTAAAAAGTTGGATAAAGATGTGATGTCTTTAATTAGCAGTTACAAAGAAAGAGCTTTAGCTGCTTCTGTGATTGGTCTGAATGCGCGTGATACACTTCAATCTTTAACCAACATTTCTTCAGATTTAAACCATGCCTCCTCTCGTTTAAGTACGGCTAAATCAGATGAAGAAAGAGCGCGTAAACAACTTTTAAAACTTCATTTAATCATGAATGAAATTCAAGTCAAAATTCGTAAGTATCGCTTACCTGTCATTTCTAAATCGTATGAAGATGATTTATTGAAATCGTATCAATACATATCTTCGATTGGTAAACTTTTAGAAGAGAAACCCATTGACATTCGTTTGTTAAATGCGACTGTTAATGATGGGATTGATTATATCTATAAACTTTATAACAATGTGAATAATCTTGTGGGTACCGTTGAGATGGTTGAGAACACGATTGTTTATGGAAATAAGTTTAGACCTTATCATGCTGAACTCGACAGCGCCTTAACCCGTGCTGAACTCTTGTATAAGAATGGTGATTATACACAAGCGGTAAAAGTCGCGATTGAAGCGATTGAAGCCATTAATGCGGATGGCTATGAGAAATTAATTAAGGACAATGCGAGCAGTGCCAGTGCGTAAAGATGTGTATTTTGATTACGCAGCCAGTACCCCAGTTCATCCTGAAATTTTAAAGAGTTTAGTGGATTTTTACCCAAAGTATTATGCGAATGCGGAAGCTTTGCATGGTTTAGGGATTGAAATTCATTCGATGATGGATAAGAGTAAAGAAGCCATTGCGAAGCTGCTCAAAGTTTCTGTGGCTTCTTTGGTTTTTACTTCAGGAGCAACGGAATCCAACAACATTCTAATCAAAGGGATCGCACTTAGATATCAAAATCGAGGCAAACATCTGATATGTTCAAAAATTGAACATGCATCTGTACTGGATAGTTTTAAAGACCTCGAAAAGAACTTTGGGTTTGAAGTCACTTATTTAGATGTAAATAAACATGGTTATGTAGAGCAAGAAACTTTAAGTAATGCACTACGAAAAGATACAATTCTTGTAAGCATCATGGCTGTCAACAATGAGACAGGTGTCATTCAAAAAACGTCTGAGTATAAAGCATTGCTTAAAAATCATCAAGCTTATTTTCATGTTGATATGGTACAAGCGTTTGCGAAATGTGATTTTGATTTAACAGACATTGATGCGGCTAGTTTTTCTGCTCATAAAATTGAAGGGGTAAAAGGCAGTGGTTTGATGTATTTAAGAGAGAACATTGAAATCCAACCTATCCTTACGGGGGGCCAACAAGAATATGGTCTAAGACCTGGTACTGCCAATGCTATCCATCATATTTTACTTACGAAAACAATGCGCTTAGCGCTTGAAGAATTTATAAAAACAAAGGATAAAGTTAAGGCTTTACAGCTTTATTTGATTGAAGGTTTAAAAAACATAGATTCGATTGAGATCAATGTGGATCCTTTGCATTGTACGGCTTATATTGTGAACATCTCATGTTTACGTTTACCCTCTCAAGTCTTGGTGAATCATTTAAGTCATCATCACATATACATCTCTAGTGCTGCGGCCTGTTCAACCAAAACTGAGAAGCATTCTCATGTGCTAGAAGCGATGGGATTAAAGGGGGATAAACTTAGAGGTGTTTTAAGAATCAGTTTATCGCATCGCAGTACTTATGAAGAGGTAGATGCATTGTTAGAATCTTTAAAAGAAGGAATTAAACTTTATGCTAAAGCTTAAAAGTGAATATATCTTAATCCGCTTTGGTGAACTGTCGACCAAGAAAAAGAATCGTAGACTCTTTGTGAAAACACTTATCCAAAACATTAAAAAAGCCTGTTATGATACACCTAATATTCGTCTTGAAGATCGGTTTGATCGTATATTACTACGACTCCATGGTGAAGATGAAACGGTCGTTCTAAATCATTTGGCCTATGTCTTTGGAATCTCATCCTATACACCGGTTTATAAAACAGAGACAGATTTAGATAAAATTGCTGAACTTTGTTTACATCATATTCAATCCATTGAATCGACGACTTTTAAAGTGGCGACCACTCGAAAAATTAAGACGCTTCCATTCATCTCTGATGATGTGAATCGACATGTGGCAGGATTGATTCTTAGAAACACTCAACATAAAGTAGACATTCATCATCCTGAGATCATCGTTAAAATTGAAGCAGATGCTTTGGAAACTTGGGTCGGACTTACGACCTATAAAGGAATGGGTGGAATGCCGGTAGGGGTGAGTGGAAAAGCGTTGGTTCTCATGTCGGGTGGTATAGATTCACCTGTGGCTGCGTATCAAATGATGAAGCGTGGTGTCGAGATTGAATGTGTTCATTTCATGACCCCGCCGTATACCTCAGAGTTAGCACTCAACAAAGTTAAAGATTTGGTGACTAGTTTATTGCCCTATCAAAGCAGCATTAAACTACATGTTGTAGATTTTACCAAAACACAACAAGCTTTATATACTGGTACAGATACACGCTATGGCATTACCATGATGCGTAGAGCCTTTGTTCGAATTGCCAATCGCATTGCAAAAGATCAAAAATGTTTAGCTTTGGTCAGTGGCGATAGTATTGCTCAAGTTGCATCGCAAACGCTGGAGAGCTTAGCCACGATTGAACATGCCAGTTTTATTCCTTTGTTTAGGCCATTGCTTTCATTTGATAAAAATGAAATCATTGATTTGGCTAAAAAGATTGGGACCTATGCCATCTCAATCCTACCTTATGAGGATTGTTGTTCACTTTTTGCAGTAAATGATCCAAAAACTAAACCAAGAATATACTTTGTTGAGAAAGAAGAAGAGAAGGTGAATGACCTTACCCGTTTACTTGAGGAAGCTTATCTTAGTACCTATACTCAAGTAATCTCCTATGATAGAAAGGATTATCTCTAATGGCCTTTGAAAATTTATCGATTAAACTTAGTGAAGCTTTAAAAAAGATTACAAAACAAGATAAGATCACCGATAAACATCTAGATGAACTACTTAGTGAAGTAAAGCGTTCACTGCTTGAAGCGGATGTCGCACTGAGTGTGGTAGATGCTTTAACGGAAAAGATTAGAACTGAATCTTTAGGGCAAAAAGTCATTGGACAACTTAAAGCCAATGAACTTTTGATGAAGATTGTCTATGATGCATTGGTAGATCTTCTTGGTCCAGCTAGCCCTAGTCTAGAGTATCCTAAGTCAGCCAAAATCAAATTGATGATGGTGGGTTTACAAGGGAGTGGTAAAACAACTTCTGTTGCTAAGTTAGCCAATCAACTTAAAAAGTTGAATCGTAAAGTCTTGTTGGTAGCTGCGGATACGCAACGGCCAGCGGCAATTGATCAGCTTAAGATTCTAGGTTTAAGCATTGGGGTGGATGTTTTTAGCCTTGATCAAGAGAAGAATGCCATAAAGGTTCTTGAAGCTGCTCAAAAATATTTTAATACGCATGATTATGACTTTATGATAGTTGACACAGCGGGTCGTTTGCATGTAGATACAGCTTTAATGGATGAGTTGGTTCAAATGAACTCTTTAGTCAAATTTGATGAAATTTTACTGAGTGTTGATACCTTAAGTGGTCAAGATGTGATCCATGTGGCGAAGTCTTTTAATGATTTACTTAAGCTTACGGGTTTAGTAGTCACTAAATTTGATTCTGATGCACCTGGTGGAGCCATATTATCCGTAAAACAACTGACTCAAGTGCCTGTTAAGTTTGTTGGAACGGGTGAGAAAGTCGATGCGTTTGAACTCTTTTATCCTGATCGGGTTGCCAATCGTTTGATGGGGATGGGGGATTTAATGAGTCTTGTGGAAGTGGCTCAAGAGAAAATCGATCAAATGGCTGCTGAAAAGACCTTAGAACGGATGATGGAGGGGACTTTTACCTTAAGTGATATGCTTCAACAATTTGAGCAATTATCAAAAATGGGATCTTTGAAATCAATGATGGCCATGCTGCCTGGCATGGGTCAAATGGCTCAACAAGTCAACGATACAGAATCTGCAAAAGCCATTTCAAAGTCTAAAGCCATCATTTATTCAATGACTTTAGAAGAAAGGGAAGACCCAAGTTTACTGAGAGCTTCACGTAAAAATCGGATTGCGTTAGGTTCGGGTACCAGTGTGACAGATGTCAATCGGTATGGTTAGGCGCTTAATGAAGAACAATCCAAATCTTAAATAGCTGTTAGGGAAAATACCTTGACAGCCTTTTTTTATTTGGTTATACTAAGGTCGTTATTAGGAGGTCCAAATTATGGCCGTAAAAATTCGTTTAAAGCGCATGGGCGCAAAACAAGCACCTTTCTATCGTATTGTTGCTGCAGATTCCCGTTATCCAAGAGATGGTCGTTTCATTGAAGCGATTGGTTACTACAATCCAACCACTCAACCTGCGGATGTGAAGATTGATTCAGAGCTCGCACTTAAATGGTTAAATGATGGTGCACAACCTTCTGACACTGTTCGTACACTTCTTTCCAATGCTGGCATTTTGAAGCAATTTCATGATGCTAAATCGAAGAAAGCAAAATGAATTTAGAGAAAGCTTTGCTAGACTTGGTGCTTGAGCTTGTCGATGACAAAGCGAGTGTCAGTGTAAAACAAATGCCAAGTTTAGATGACAATGAAATTTTATTGTATGTCTATGCTAAAGGGGAAGATGTTGCCCGTTTAATCGGACGCAAAGGAGTCATGGCGACAGCGCTTCGCAACATGATGTCTGTTGCATCCCGTTTAGACAATAAACGTCTCTCCATCAAATTTGAGGCTTATTAGGATGCTAAGCATCCTTTTTTTCTATGAATAAGTGGGTAAGAGTTGGCACCATTGTAGGTAGCTTTGGACTTAAAGGCGAAGTTAAAGTTAAAGCAAGTACTGATTTTTTAGACTTGCGTTTTTCTGTAGGGCAAATTCTTTTATTAAATACGACTCAAACATTACTCAAGATACGATCATTTAGAATGCATAAAAATCATGTTTTATTGGCTTTTGAGGACTATCCAGATTTAACGTCGATTGAAACCTTAACTTTTGGTGATTTGATGGTAGAGGCCAATCCTTTACCTAACAATCAACATTATGCTTTTGAATATGAAGGCTGTGATGTCTACGATCAACTGGGTCAATTAAAAGGTAAAGTCTTAAAGTATGAGGCATCTGTTCGACATGGTCTTTTAAGATGTCTTGTGGAAGATAAGGAAGTACTTATTCCGGTTGTAGATGCATTTATTCTAAGTAAAGATTTTGATCATCACAAGATTGTGGTGAACTGGATGGAGGGTTTATGAGAATCAGCATCTTAACACTGTTTCCAGAAATGTATGAAGGTTTTTTAAATACTTCTATTATCAAGAAAGCGATACTGCAAAATTTAGTTCAAGTAGAATTGATTGATATTCGCAGCTTTAGCACCAACAAACACAAACGGGTGGATGATGCGCCCTTTGGCGGTGGTCAAGGCTTAGTGATGGCCATGCAACCCATCATGGATGCATTAAAATCTGTGGATCATACGCATGCTCATGTTATGTTAACCAGTGCCAGTGGACCTACTTTGGTTCAATCTAAAGTAAGAGAACTTTCTACCAAAGAACATATTGTCTTGATCTGTGGCCATTATGAAGGCATCGATGCGCGTATCCATAAGCACATAGACGAATCGTATTCAATCGGTGATTACATTTTAACGGGAGGTGAGCTTCCAAGCATGGTGTTAAGTGATGCCATTATTCGTTTGTTGGAAGGCGTCATTCGTGAATCCTCCCATCAAGATGAGTCGTATGAAAATGGCTTATTGGAGTACCCACAATATACCCGTCCACAACACTATGAAGATCAAAGTGTTCCGGATGTTTTAATGAGTGGAAATCATGAAGATATACGTAAATATCGTTTAAAAGAAAGTTTAAGAAATACATGGATGCATCGTCCAGATTTATTTAAAGATCGTGTATTCACACAAGAAGAAAAGAATCTTTTGATTGAAATCATTAAAGAGCTGTCTTAAGGCTTGATTATATGATAGGTCTATGCTATTTTATATAAGCCTATGGCTAGGCAGTTCCGCTAACAAGGGTTATGAACTGTGACATATTGTAAAGGAGAAAAAACATGAACTTGAGCTTAGTGGATCAAATCACCAAGTCCCAACTTCGTAACGACTTACCTGAGTTTAGACCTGGGTATGTGGTGCGTGTGGATGTCCGTATTCAAGAAGGCAATAAAACACGTATCCAAGCGTTTGAAGGGCTCGTCATTGCCAGAAGTGGTAGTGGTGTAGCAGAAACTTTCACGGTTCGTAAACAATCCTCATCAATCGGTGTTGAACGTACATTCCCTGTACATTCACCAACCATTGAAAAGATTGTGGTCGTACGTAAAGGTAAAGTACGTAGAAGTAAACTCTTCTATATGCGTGGACGTTCAGGCAAGGATTCTCGTCTGAAAGAAATTCGTTAGTTAAAAACCGGTTTTCCGGTTTTTTTCTTATATAATGATGAATGTGGAAAAGAAAAGTGCACTATTAGAATTTGTTAAATCAATTGTTGTTAGTTTTATCTTTGTGACGATTCTAACGCAGTGGGTGATTAAACCCATTCAAGTTAATCAATCCAGTATGTATCCAACCCTTAAAGACCAACAGTTGGGTTTTTCAAATATTCTGTCGTATCAAGTGTTTGGAATTAAACGCTTTGATGTGGTGATTGTGTATGCACCTCAAATCGATGATTATTTGGTTAAGCGTGTTATCGCACTTGAAGGTGAAACCGTAGAATATCGTGATGATCAACTGTACATTAATGATGTATTGATTGAAGAACCTTTCATTGATCAAGTTTATTTTGATCAACAAAAGTCTATTTATGGGATGTTTAGTCGTGATTTTGGGCCTTACACCATTTCGCAAGGTGAAGTGTTCTTAGTGGGGGATAATCGGCCCTATTCAAGTGATTCAAGGGATTATGGTTCTTTTCAAGTTTCAGATATCTTATGTAAAGATGTGATCATCTTTTATCCACTCAATGATATCGCATGGGTTCGTGGTGACTAAATGAACATACAATGGTTTCCAGGTCATATGACCCGCGCTAAGCGCGAAATGCAAGAAAAATTAAAACAAGTCGATGTGTTGATTGAACTTCGGGATGCGCGGTGTCCAATAAGCACCTTGAATCCTTTAATTTTAGATTTAGCGAAAAATATGCCTAAGCTTATTGTCTTAACAAAAAAAGATATGGCAGATCCTAAAGCACTGGATGCTTGGATGACTTATTTGAAAGATGAACAAACTGAAGTTATCGCTTTAGATGTTTTGAAAGATGCGACTCAATCAAGAGTAATTGAAGCGGTCCTTAAAGTCATGCAACCTAAATTTGATCGTTGGAAATCAAGGGGCATACAAGCGCGTAAAATTAAAGCTATGGTCGCTGGCATTCCCAATGTGGGTAAGTCAACGCTCATCAACCAATTGGCTAAAAAGAAGATTATGGTTTCAGCCAATCGTCCAGGTGTAACCATGGCCCTTAAATGGGCCAATGTCCATCCTAAACTTGATGTTTTAGATACACCTGGGGTTTTGTGGCCTAAGTTTGATGATCCTAAGACGGGTATTGTTTTGGCCTTATCAGGATCGATTGCAGAAAAGGTATTGCCAACTCAAGAACTCGCAATCTATGCCTATGATTTTATGTGTAAATACTATGCACACTTGTTAAAAGGATTTGATACCACAAGTTTTGATGCTTTCATTTTAGATCTTGCTAAACAAAGAAATTTGGTTAAAAACGATGATTATCGAATCAGCGAAGCTCAAGAAGTCTTTTTAAGAGAATTAAAAACTGGAAAATTGGGGGCTGTTTGTTTTGAGTTTGTCGAAGACTTGGCTTGAGTCAAATCATCCAGATACCCATATTTGTGGGATAGATGAAGCTGGAAGAGGACCCCTTGCTGGGCCTTGTGTTGTCGTGGGCGTTATCCTACCTTTAAAATACACGCATCCTTTGATCAATGATTCTAAGCAACTAAGCGAAAAGCAAAGAGAGATGTGTTATCGAGATATCATAAGCGATGCATTGTGGGTATCGATTGATGTGGTTTCTCCTAATAGAATTGATGCTTTAAACATCTATCAAGCCACCAAACAATCAATGCGTTTTATTGCAAGCTTAGCCCCTTGTAAACTTGTGTTTACAGATGCAATGCCTTTTCAACTTATGGATAAAGAAGTGATGGATTTTGTTAAAGGGGATGCAAAGTCTATAAACATTGCTGCAGCCAGCATTGTGGCCAAAGTCATGCGTGATCATTTAATGAATGTATATGATGAAAAGTATCCATATTATGGCTTTGGTAAACATAAAGGGTATCCGACCCAAGCGCATCTTAAAGCGATTGAAGAATATGGTGTCTTAGACATTCATCGAAAATCGTATGGTCCCGTTAGTAAAGCTCTTCAAATTAAACTCTTTTAGTTAGGAGCACGAGCGTTTAGCGAGTATATTAAACTATGCTTGCTCGTGAAGAAATGATTGCTTTAGCATTCAAATATCAAGGAGATCATGCCTTGATTCAAAAAGCCATTTTAGTCAATGAAAAGGTTGCAGCTCGATCCTATCAAAACTGTGTAGTCATTTATGATGAACACTATCCTAAACTCCTCTATCAACTTGCTCAAGCACCCTTTGTACTTTTTTATGAAGGAAATTTAGAACTTTTAAATCATAAATCTGTTGGCATTGTCGGTTCTCGGAATACCTGTGACTATGGTCTTTATGAAACTGGTAAATTGGTTGAAAATCTTAATCCTGAGACAGTTGTGGTCAGTGGCTTAGCCCTTGGGATTGATGGGTATGCGCATGCTTGTGCACTGACACATTGCAAGACCCTTGCTGTCTTAGCCCATGGTTTGGATGTGATCTATCCAAAAGAAAATTCTGATCTCTATCATCAGATAAAAAACAAAGGTTTACTCATTTCTGAATACCCCCCTGGAACACCCATTCGCAAACATCAGTTTGTGCACAGAAATAGAATTATTGCTGCATTATCAAATGTTTTATGTGTCATGCAAGCACAAATTAAAAGTGGAACCATGAGTACTGTAGAATACGCATTATCTTTAGGAATTGAGATTTATGCCTTACCTTATCATGTGGATGAAGTTGAAGGAAGTGGATGTAATCTTTTGATCCAACAAGGCGCAAGCCTCTTGACAAGTACGACTGACTTGTTCAAACTATGATACTTGATAAGCCTTTGAATAAACTTAAGGAGTCAATCATGACAAAATTGGTAATTGTAGAATCACCTTCAAAATCTAAAACGATTCAAAAATATCTGGGTGAAGAGTATGAAGTATTATCTTCTAAAGGTCACATCAATGACCTTGCGACCAGCGGAAAAGGGGGCTTAGGGGTAGATGTTGATAATCAATTCAAAGCCACTTATAAAATAGATAAAGATAAAGCGTTGGTCATCAAACAACTCAAAGCACAAGCAAAGAAAGCTTCAAGTGTATATCTGGCAACTGACCCCGATCGTGAGGGTGAAGCCATTTCATGGCACTTAGCCAATGAGCTTAATTTAGATACCAATCTTGCCAATCGAGTCATTTTTAATGAAATTACACAAACGGCGGTTAAAGAAGCGTTTGATCATCCACGGCCGATCGATATTAAGTTGGTGAAGTCACAAGAAACACGTAGAATATTAGACCGTATCATTGGTTTTAGATTATCAACTTTACTTCAAAGAAAAATTAAGGCTAAATCTGCAGGTCGTGTACAATCCGTTGCGGTTCGTTTGATTGTTGAAAAAGAAGCAGAGATTAATGCTTTTGTGCCTGAAGAGAAATGGACAATAAAAGCAGATTTTAATAAGGATGAAATAGCGTTTGTTGCTGAAATTGATAAAGCAAAAGGTAAGAGCCTAAAGCTTAAAACAAAATCTGAAACTGATGAGGTTTTAAGCAAACTCAGTGACACATTTGTCATTGATTCGATTGAAGAGAAGAGCAGTGTAAAAACGGGTAAGTTTCCATTTACAACTTCAAGCCTTCAACAAGAAGCGGCCAATAAATTATCTTTCTCAGCCAAGAAAA
>CAZHIG010000003.1:2534-22582 GCA_964532705.1 uncultured Erysipelotrichaceae bacterium | reverse complement strand
ACCAATCGAATTTGACCCTCTTCGTCGATGATGTCTAAAGTATGAATCGTTCTAACTTGATTGGGAGTTTCTTCTTTACTGTTGGCGCAAAATGAACTGAAGTCATGCGCCCCAATGAAAAGAGAAGCCACTTTTCCCATGGCCTTTAAGTCTAAAGCTTCAATCACCGACAAATGGGTTTGATAGGTAAAAGGATTGGCTTCTTCTTGAAGAATTAAGTAATCATAATGTTTGCCCACGGCTGAGTAGCGCGCATGAAAATCTTGATCGACAAATTGAACATCTAAGATGCGTATGTCTTTTGGTAAGGATGAATTTAAGGCTTTCATCCACTGTGCTTCTGTTAACTTAAACGGGGTATCAAAATGAAAAGTTTGGCCAAACGCATGAACGCCTGTGTCGGTTCGTCCTGAGCCATGAATTTTGATGTCATTGTGATGCATATTACTTAAGGCTTTTTGGATGGTTGCTTGGATGGTGGGCGCATTTACTTGGACTTGCCAGCCTTGATAATGTGCCCCATGATACATCACGGTACACAAGACTCTTTTTAAAGACTCAGCCATATTAAGGTTCCTAAAAGCACAAAGCTTAATCCAACCAAGATAAGATCTTTAAACGTTCTTTTTAGAATCTTATATCGAGTACGATGGGCTGATGGCACATAGCCTCTGGCCTCCATCGCATCCGCCAACTCCTCAGCACGCTGAAAACTTGAGACAAACAAAGGAACCACTAAGGATAAGATGGCCATCAGTTTTTCTTTAAGAGTCCCTTCTTTTAAATCCACCCCACGTGATGCTTGTGCCTTCATGATTCGTTCGGTTTCTTCAATGAGGGTCGGAATAAAACGTAAAGCAATTGAAATCATCATCGCGACTTCATGTGCGGGAAACCCAAAACGTTTAAAACCTTTCAGTAAGTCTTCAATCCCTAGCGTTAAATCTAAAGGCTTTGTACTGGCAGTTAACAGGGTTGTAGTCATAATCATCAGCAGTAATCGAGTCGTGATGTATGCTGTTTGACTCAGCGCATCAGAGTAAATGGTAATAAAACTTAAACTTAAAAGGACAACGCCTGTACGAATCACAAAAATATTGATCAGGGTTAAAAAACTCAACATAAAAAGCATGGGTTTCATCGCTCTAAAAATCATTGAAAAACTTAACTTACCTAAAACCAGTCCTAGACTTACGAATCCAGCAATCACCCCATAACCATAGAAACCTGCTGGAATGAAGATGGCAATCATGACTAAAAGCATCGCAACGATCTTCGCACGAGGATCGAGTTTATGAATGATTGAATCGAGTGGGAGGTAGCGTCCAAGGGCAATGTTGTTCATTACTTAAGCTCCTTAGAGATCGCTAAAGCCAAAGCATCATAAGAAGGATAACTGTCCTTAAGTTCAAAACCACCTTGACGCAATGCTTCAATCAGTCTTAAACGATAAGGAAGGGCCATCTCAATGGTTTTTACCCCTTCTTCTTTCTCAAAGAAATCAGAGACTCTTTGATGCGTTAAGACTTCACCTTTTTTCATGACGACTACGTTATCGCAATAGTTCAATACTTGATCCATATCATGAGTCACAATAATGATGGTCTTCCCATGTTTTCGATTAAGCTCAAGAAACAAATCCATCATCGCTTTAGACCCTTGAGGATCTAATCCGGCCGTGGGTTCATCTAAAACCAATACATCAGGATCAATGGCTAAAATGCCAGCGATCGCTACACGTCTTTTTTGCCCCCCAGACAAATCTAATGGAGATCGATCGAATAAGCTTTCTTCAATGCCAACTTGTCTTAAAGCTGTCATGGCTTTATCCATCGCATCTTGTTGTTCCAATTTAAAATTTAAAGGTCCAAACATCACATCTTTAAGGATGGTTTCTTCAAAGAGTTGATATTCTGGAAATTGAAAGACTAAGCCCACTCTTTGTCGAAGTGACTTAAGTGCGCTGGGTTTTTCAGTCGATGAAATTTCTCGATCTAAAACCAACACTTTTCCACTTGTGGGCAAGAGTAAGCCATTTAAATGTTGAACCAAAGTAGACTTGCCTGATCCAGTTGGACCAATGATGGCTGTTACAGATTTGAGTTCAATGGCTAAATCGATATTCTTAAGTGCTAAATGTTCAAAAGGAGAATTGGCAGCGTAGGTATAACTTAGTTTTTCAAACGCAATTGGCATAACGCTTTTACCATCCCTTCTGTATCAGTTGGATCTTTGATCTCAATTCCATATTTTTTAAGGGCCAATGCGAGTTTTACACTGCTAGGTACATCCAACTTTAAAGAGACCATTTTAGCTTCATCTAACATAATGTCTTTAGGATGCCCATCCATCACAATTTTCCCATCATACATGACCACCACATGATCACTCTTAATCACTTCTTCAACATCATGGGTGATTGATAAAATGGTCATGTTGTTTTGCGCATGTAAAGATTTTACCAAAGCATTGATTTCTTCCTTACCTTCAGGGTCAAGCATACTGGTGGCTTCATCAAGAATCAAAATGTCTGGTTTCATCGCTAAAACACCCGCAATGGCCACTCTTTGTTTTTGTCCACCAGATAAGCGTGTCGGTTCATGTTCCAAGTATTCACTCATACCGACTTGACTGGCATAGTACTGAATGATGGAATCCATGTCTTCGCTTTTTATTTCATGATTCTCTAAACCAAAAGCAATGTCATCTTTGACAGTTGCCCCAATGAATTGATTGTCTGGATTTTGAAAGACAATACCGATTTTTTTCCTTACCTGGGAAATATTCTCTACACTAAGAATTTCACCCTCAATCAAAATTTCACCTGATTTTGCCTCTAAAAGACCAATGATGAGTTTTGCAATGGTGCTCTTACCAGAACCATTGTGACCAATGATGGTTGTGTAGGAACCAGCTTGTACGAAAAAACTGACGTCTTTAACGACGTCACTGTTTTGATCATAACTGAAAGATAACTGTTTAACTTCGATGGGATGCTTCAATTTAATTCCTCTTATCTACAATTTTCAAATATCCAACCTTGATACTTTGCACCTTTTTGATGAGCTAATTCAGCCACTTCAAGCACCGAATCAAACGCTTCTTGACTGGATGTTGGGATGCTTCTTAAAATAAATATATTTAAGTCTTGGTCAGTGTCTTGTTTGGAATATCCAAATTCCACCAGTGCATTCAATAATGTTTCTTTTTGGTTTAAATCTTCACACTCGATATGATGATGAATATCTAAAGTCATGTCTTCAGGATAGCCATCCATCATCACTTGACATTGTACTCGATAGCTTTCTAAAAGAACCTTAGACAGCAAACTTTCTTTAGGAAGCTCAGGTAAAGAAAGTTGAGGTTCAAGAATTGGTTCAGTGTTCTTAACAGGCTCTGCTGACTTTTTCTTTTGGTTTTTAAGTGCTGCGACTGTGAGTGCTCCAACAGCAACAACAGCGAGTAAAGCCAATCGTTTTTTCATGTCTGTATCATACCATAAAATGAAAAATCGATGTCATTCTTACATTAAAAAAGGAGCCTAAGCTCCTAATTTTTAAACCAATTCGATGTTGGCCATTGGGGCTGCATCGCCACGACGGACATAGGTCTTAATGACACGAGTATATCCACCTTTACGATCAGCGTATTTTGGTCCAATCACATCAAACAACTTTTGAATGGCTGTTTGACCAGTTTTATCATCTACAACAACATCTTTCACAAATGCAGCCACTTGACGACGTGCGTGCAAGTCATTGCGTTTTGCCAAGGTAATGAGCTCATCAACGACCGAACGGAGGTCCATGGCTTTCATTTCCGTGGTTTCAATTTTCTCGTGAACAATTAAGGATGTTGCGAGATTGCGTAAGAGTGCTTTACGGTGGTCGGCTTTACGACCGAATTTACGGTTTTGCATAGGTCCTCCTTATTCGTAAATCTTGAAGCCAAGACCCATATCAATGAGTTTTTCCTTAACTTCTTTCAGTGATTTTTTACCTAAATTACGAACTCTCATCATTTCTTCTTCAGAACGTTGAGTCAGTTCATCTACAGTTTGGATGCCTGCACGTTTCAAACAGTTGTAAGAACGAACAGAGAGATCCAAATCTTCAATCATCATAACCATTCCTTTATGAGAAGCATCCGCAGTGGATTCTTTCACTAAGGAGTCCATTTGAGCCACTTGTTCACTGATGTTTTCAAACAGTTCTAAGTGGTCAATGAGGATTTTTGATCCCAATGAAATGGCATTTTGAGGGGTAATTGAACCATTGGTCCAAACCTCAAACACTAAACGATCATAACGCGCATCTTGGCCAACACGGGTTGGTTCAACAATGTAGCTAACACGTTCAATGGGTGTAAAGATAGAATCCGTGAAGATGGTTCCAATGCCTTGGCTTGCACCTTGATGAAGGGCTTTGTTTTGGTCTGCGGAAAGATATCCACGACCATTCTTAATCTTCATTTCCATATCTAAGATGGCATTTTCTTCTAAGGTTGCGATCACTAAATCTTTGTTTAAGATTTCAACATTTGCAGGACATTCAATGTCACCCGCAGTGATGATCTTTGTCCCTTTCGCATTAATGCGTAATGTATAGGTTTCATCATCACTGACAGCGATGACCAATTCTTTAAGATTTAGAATGATGTTTGTAACATCCTCAACCACACCTGGAATCGATGTGAATTCATGATAAACGCCTTCAACTTTGATCGAATAGACAGCTGCGCCTGGTAAGGAGGATAGAAGTACCCTTCTTAATGCATTCCCAATGGTTGTTCCAAAGCCTCTTTCTAAAGGTTGAACTTCGAACTTACCATAGTTTTTTGATTCTATATATTCTTTAATTTCAAATTGTGCACGTTCAAATTTTTGCATGTTTACCTCCAGTGGTTTCCACTAATTACGTGGCCGTTTTGGTGGGCGGCAACCGTTATGTGGGATGGGGGTAATGTCATTGATCATGGTGATGGTTAAACCAGCAGTTTGTAATGAACGAACTGCGGATTCACGACCAGGTCCAACGCCTTTAACAAGAACTTCAACTGAACGCATGCCATGATCAACCGCTGCTTTAGCAGCTGCTGCAGAGGCTTCTTGAGCTGCAAATGGAGTCGACTTACGTGATCCTTTGTAACCAAGAGCGCCTGCACTTGACCAAGACAATACATTGCCTTGTTCATCAGTGATGGTAACGATGGTGTTGTTAAAGGTGGAATGAATGTGCGCAACGCCTTTCGCAATATTCTTGCGAACTTTACGTTTACGACTAGTAGGTTTTGCTTGTGCCATTGTTCATTTACCTCCTATTTCTTCTTATTGGCCACGGTACGACGTGGTCCTTTACGGGTACGCGCATTGGTACGAGTACGTTGTCCATTGACAGGTAAGCCTTTACGGTGACGCATGCCTCTGTAGGATGCGATTTCCATTAAACGCTTGATGTTGAGGTTGATTTCACGGCGAAGATCCCCTTCAACTTTAATCTTATCGACTTGCTCACGGATGGCATTTACTTGATCTTCGGTTAAATCCTTAACGCGAATATCTTCAGAAATACCAGTAGTGGCTAAAATGTCTTCCGCTTTAGTGCGGCCGATGCCATAAATGTAGGTTAATGAGACAACCACACGTTTGTTTTGTGGGATGTCAATCCCTGCGATACGAGCCATTGATTGCTTCTCCTTTAGTTTCCTTGACGTTGTTTGTGTTTTGGATTTTCACAAATAACCATGACACGGCCTTTGCGTTTAATAACGCGGCACTTGTCACATATGGGTTTGACAGACGGTCTAACTTTCATACTTGTCACTCCTTGACACTATTTGTGTCTAAATGTAATACGCCCACGTGTTAAATCATACGGTGAGATTTCTACGGTTACGCGGTCGCCTGGTAAAATGCGAATGTAATGCATGCGGATTTTACCAGAAACGTGAGCTTTGAGCGTATGCCCGTTTTCTAATTTGACGTCGAAAGTTGCATTCGGCAATACTTTCTCAATGACGCCCTCAACTTCAATCATATCTTGTTTTCCCAAATTGTCTCCTCCTTGAGTTGTGTTAGGATTTCACATCCATCTTGCAATACGACCACTGTGTGTTCAAAGTGTGCCGCAAGCGATCCATCTTTTGTTTTAACGGTCCACTCATCCGCTAAGACCTTCGTTTGTGCTTTACCTACATGAACCATGGGTTCAATGGCTAAGACCATTCCTACTTTTAAAATTGGACCTTTACCTGCTTCTCCGTAATTTGGAATGGCAGGATCTTCATGGAGGGAAGATCCAATCCCATGACCCGTATAGTCATAAGGAACAGTGTAACCTTTAAGATAAACAAATTCACCGATGGCATGCGATACATCACCTAAATGATTGCCCGCTTTTACAAAACTCAAGCCATGATAGAGAGAGTCTTTACAAACCTCCATCAGGTTTTTGGCTTGTTCACTGATTTCACCCACACCATAGGTCCAAGCACTGTCCCCATGATAACCTTTATAGTTAGCGCCAATGTCTACTGAGACAATGTCACCTTCTTTAAGAAGAGTATCATCCGGAATGCCATGAACCAAGGTATCGTTAATCGAGATGCAAGAGGCAGCTGGAAAGCCACCATAGCCTTTGAATGAAGGACTGGCACCTTGTGAAACAATGAGGTCCTCGATGATGCGATCGATTTCTTTGGTACTGATGCCTGCTTTAATCACTTTAGCCACTTCTTTATGCGCTAAAGCTACTATTTCTCCCGCCTTTCGCATCAGTTCAATTTCGCGAGGAGATTTAATGCTGATCACTTGAGTTTCCTTAAAACACGATCAATTTCTTCATACACCCGATTGATCGGCATTGAAGCATCGATGTTGTGAACTAAATCTTGGGAATCATAGAGTTCAAGCACTGGTTTTGTCAGCAATACATGTTCTTGCAAACGTGTAGCCAACTGTTCTACGGTATCATCACTTCTGTGAAAGAGTTCACCTCCACAAATATCACAGACCCCTTCATGTTTTGAAGGTGAATGTTTAATGTGGTAGATGGCACCGCATTTACGACAGACGCGTCGTCCAACCACGCGTTCAGCTAAATCATCCAACTTAACTTGTAAATTGATGACCGCTTCTACGGGTTTGTTGATTTGTCGCGTAATTTCATCAAACGCTTTTGCTTGAACCTGAGTGCGTGGAAAGCCATCCACTAGAAAGCCTTTTTGACAATCGGGTTCAAGTAAACGTTCTTTGATCATTTCGATGGTTACATCGTCAGGAACCAAATGGCCCTTATCGATATAACTTTGCGCAAGTTTACCCAGCTCGGTTTGTGCGTAGATGGCGGCGCGAAACATATTACCCGTTGAGATATGAGGGATATTATACTTCTCTATGATTTTTTCTGCCATGGTACCTTTACCACTACCGGCAGCACCCATAATCAGAATATTCATACGCCACTCCTTTCTAATTCACAAATCCGCGATAAACCTTTTGTGTCAGCTGACCTTCTAAATCTTTCATGGTTTCAAGCGCTACCCCCACTACAATGATGATCCCTGTTCCACCGACCGCAACTGAGTTGGGTAAGTTAGAAATCAAAGGAAGAGCATAAGGCAAGGTAGCAATAAAGACTAAGAAGATTGCCCCAAGGACGGTAATCCGATTGAGCACTTTGTAGATGTATTCCTTGGTTTCTACCCCTGGACGAATGCCTGGAATGTAAGTACCTGACTTCCCTAAATCATCAGCGATTTTTTGAGCATCGACTTGAAGATTGGTATAGAAGAAGGTAAACACAAGGATGAGTACTGCATAAATGCTTAAGCCATGAACCGTTTGAAAATTGAACCATTGGTTAAAGAAATCATACAACCAACGAGTTTCAGAAAAGAAACTAAACGCCGTAGCCGGCGCTGTCATCACTGCAGATGCGAAGATCACAGGAATAACATTGGCTGAGTTAATCTTTAAGGGTAAATACGTAACATCATTCTTCCCTTTTTTTAGATTACTTGAAGTGTACTGGATGGGGATCTTACGTACAGCTTGTTGCATAAAGATAACCAACAAGATGATCATGAGATACAAACCAATGAAAATCAAATAATTGATGATGCCCGCAAACAAGCTAGCATTGGAGGACGTATCCACCAAAATGTTGAACATGTTTTGGAAATCAAAGGGAATACGAGATACGATCCCTGCGAAGATGATGATTGAAATTCCATTCCCAATCCCAAATTGTGATATCCGATCGCCCAACCACAGTAGAAACATGGTTCCTGCGGTTAAGACGACAGAGATATACAAATAGGTTGAGATGCTAGGATTTTCAAGAATGCCATAATTCACATGGAAAGCATAGGTGAGGGTATACGCTTGAAACATCGCCATAAAGACCGTGGTGTAACGTACAATTTTATCCATTTGCTTTTTACCTTGTGCCCCAGACTTTGTCATCTCTGTCAAAGCAGGAACCACATCCATCGCCAAGAGTTGAATGATGATGGATGAAGTAATGTATGGACCTACCCCCATCGCAAAGATGGAGAACTGTTGTAAAGCACCGCCCCCTAAGAGGTTCATGATGCCAAACACAGAGTTATCATCTAAACCCGCCAACAAGTTGACTGTGTCAACCATCGGAACTGGAATACCAGCCCCTAAGCGAAACACAAACAAAATGCCTAAAGTAAAGAGGATTTTCTTGCGGATGTCTTTCTGTTTAAACAGATTGACAAACGTCGTAAACATTAGAGAACCTCGGCTTTTCCGCCAGCCTCTTCAATGAGAGTCACAGCAGATTTAGAAAATTTATGAGCCTTAACAACTAGCTTTTTATCTAAACTTCCAACCCCAAGAATTTTAATGCCGTCAAGTTCTTTACGAACCAAACCGACTTCAATCAAAAGTTCTGGAGTCACTTCTGTTCCTTCATCAAAGCGAGCCAATTGACCTACATTGACGACTGCATATTCCACACGGGTGTAGTTTGTAAACCCACGTTTTGGAATACGACGGAATAAAGGAGTTTGACCCCCTTCAAAGCCCAAAGCAACACCACCGCCCGTACGAGCGTTTTGTCCTTTATGACCTTTACCAGCAGTCTTCCCATGACCCGAACCTTGTCCACGGCCCAAACGTTTAGTATTGGATTTACGTGCACCTTCGGTATATTTCATTTCATGTAATTTCATGGTCCCCTCCTAAGCGCGCACTTCTTCGGGTTTTAGATCACGAAGTTTAGCGACTTGTTCGATGGTTTTCAAATCTTTAAGCGCAGCCACAGTAGCACGAACCATGTTGATTGGTGTACGTGAGCCTAAACATTTGGATAATACATCACTGAGTCCAGCCAATTCGAGCACAGCACGGATTGGACCCCCAGCAATAACCCCTGTACCTTCAGTTGCAGGTTTGAGTAGGACGGATCCTGCTCCAAAGTTGCCGATGACGGTATGAGGAATGGTGGTTTTAACCATAGGAATGGTCACGAGGTTTTTCTTAGCGTCCTCAATGCCTTTTTTAATGGCATCAGGCACTTCATTAGCCTTACCGGTACCAAAGCCAACACGGCCTTTTTTATCACCGACAACCACTAAGGCTGCAAAGCGGAAACGACGTCCCCCTTTTACAACTTTGGTGACACGGTTGATAACGACCACACGTTCTTCAAATTCTTTAACTTCTCTTTCAAAGCGTCTTGGTTTACGTTCCATGGTGACCTCCTAGAATTCGAGTCCGGCTTTTCTTGCAGCGTCTGCAAGTGCCTTGACTCTTCCGTGATAGAGGTATCCACCACGGTCAAATACGACTGAAGTAATTTTAGCTTTTTTAGCTAACTTCCCAAGCTCTGTGCCTACTTTAGTAGCAGCTTCGATGTTTCCACCGTTTTCAAGCTTGAGTGCAACTGAACTGCAAGCGACCAAGGTAGTACCCTTAACATCATCGATCAATTGCGCAGTAATATGCGCATTTGAGCGGAAGACGGAGAGACGAGGACGATCAGCAGTTCCACTGATTTTCGCACGCACGCGAGCATGGCGAATTTGTCTTTGGACATTCTTAGAAATTTTCTTAAGCATTGACTGTTGTCTCCTTTCTCACTATTTCTTACCGGCCGTTTTGCCTTCTTTACGACGGACAATTTCACCTTTGTAACGAATACCCTTACCTTTATAAGGTTCTGGTTTACGTACTGCACGAATGTTTGCGGCCCATTCACCAACACGTTGTTTATCAATGCCTGTGACAATGACTTCGGTTGGTGTTGGGGTCGTAATGGTAACGCCTTGTTCAACTTCGAATACAACTGGGTGTGAATAACCCATGTTGAGTGTTAATTTTGTTCCACTGATATTGGCACGATATCCAATCCCCACAAGTTCAAGTGAACGCGTGAAGCCTTCAGATACCCCAACAATCATATTGTTGAGCAGTGCACGGGTTGTACCGTGGAGTTGTTTGACATGTTTTTCGTCATTTGGACGAGTAACCGTCAAGATGTTTTCTTTGAGTTCAATCCCAAGTTCAGGATAGAACGACCGTGATAAAGTCCCTTTAGGACCTTTTACAGTCACCTCATTCTTAGCGCCAATGGTAACTTCCACGCCGCTAGGAACGGTAATCGCTTTATTGCCGATGCGTGACATAATTGCTTTCCTTTCTTACCAAACGTAAGCGACGACTTCGCCGCCGACATGTTGGCTACGCGCTTGCTTATCGGTCAGCAATCCATGTGACGTAGATAGAATCGCTAAGCCTAAGCCATTTAAGACTCTAGGAATACGATCGAAATCAACATACACACGCAAACCGGGTTTTGAAATGCGCTTTAGGCCAGTGATGACCTTTTCTTTGTTGGGTCCATATTTGAGAGAGATGGTAATGACTTTCGCCAAATCACCACTCACAACATAGCCGTGAATGAAGCCTTCTTCTTTTAGAATACGGGCAATTTCTACTTTTTCTTTACTGGAAGGTACTTCCACCACTTCGTGACGTGCGTTTACAGCGTTACGAATGCGTGTCAGCATATCCGCAATAGGATCTGTCATGTTCATGAGGGGTTCTCCTTCCTACCAACTGGCCTTTTTGACTCCAGGAATTTGACCTTTATAAGCCAATTCTCTGAAGCAAATACGGCAGATTTTGTATTTACGTAAAACAGAATGTGGACGTCCACAACGTTCACAACGTGTGTACTCACGTACTTTGAATTTTTGAGGACGATGGGATTTTACAATCATCGATGTCTTTGCCATGCTTATTGTCCTCCAGCTTTCTTCTCAAAAGGCATACCCATTTCTAACAATAGAGCACGTCCTTCAGCATCGCTTTTTGCAGTGGTAACAATGACAATGTCCATACCACGTACGCGCGTTACTTTATCAAAATTGATTTCAGGGAAAATCAGTTGTTCTTTAATCCCTAACGTGTAATTACCACGACCATCAAAGGCAGTAGCACTCACACCACGGAAGTCACGTACACGAGGCAATGCGATGGATACAAGTTTATCTAAGAACTCATACATTTTTTCGCCACGTAAGGTCACCTTACAACCAATGCTCATCCCTTCACGCAATTTGAAGTTTGCAATGGATTTCTTCGCTTTGGTGATAACAGGTTTTTGTCCACTGAGTTGTGTTAACTCAGCCACTGCATCTTCCAAAGCTTTAGCATTTGCAATCGCATCACCAACACCCATGTTGATGACGATCTTTTCAACTTTAGGTGCTTGCATAACAGACACATAGTTGAATTGTTTGACTAAATTTGGCACAACAACTTTTGTATATTTTTCTTTTAAACGGTTCATTGTTGTCCTCCTTTACTCAGCTTTCTTTGCCGCTTTTTTAGCGGGGGCTTTCTTAGCAGCTGGCTTTTTAGCCGGTGCTTTCTTAGCTTCTTTTTTAGCCGCTTTGGCTT
This sequence comes from uncultured Erysipelotrichaceae bacterium, assembly GCA_964532705.1. Taxonomy (GTDB): domain Bacteria; phylum Bacillota_I; class Bacilli_A; order Erysipelotrichales; family Erysipelotrichaceae; genus UBA2212. Next base: position 10,647 of record CAZHIG010000003.1, on the reverse strand, counting down.
CGTGTAAGACCACGTTAGAAACGTGAATCTTAGCTTCTTTTTCTACCAAGCCACCTTCTGGGTTAGCTTGTGTAGGTTTTAAAGCTTTTTTAGCCAAACGCACACCTTCTACAATGACTTTGTCTTCGGATGGAAACGCCTTTAGCACTTCACCAATGGTACCTTTATCATCACCAGTGATGACGCGGACTTTATCGCCTTTTTTAATTTTCATGCGTTTCCTCCTTATAGAACCTCAGGGGCCAAAGACACGATCTTCATATAATCCTTATCACGTAGTTCACGTGCTACAGGTCCAAAAATACGTGTTCCCCTTGGGGTATTGTCATCTTTGATGATGACAACTGCATTGTCATCAAACTTAATGTAAGTACCAGAATCACGACGAACGCCACGAACTGTACGTACAACAACAGCTTTTACAACTTCACCTTTTTTGACTTGTCCACCGGTGCTGGCTTCTTTAACCGTACATACAACAACATCTCCGATGTTGGCATAACGACGACGTGATCCACCTAAGCAACGAATGACCAAGACTTCTTTAGCACCTGAGTTATCGGCTACTTTACATCTTGTTTCATTTTGAATCATAATGGCCTCCTATAACTCAACCGCTTTTTTAACAACTTTGAGCAAACGGAAATTCTTGTCTGCTGAAAGAGGGCGGGTTTCCATGATTTCTACAATGTCACCAAGTTTGGCCACATTGAGTTCATCGTGTGCTTTATACTTTTTAGAATATTTAACGCGCTTTGCGTACAAAGCGTGACGCTTAGCGGTGTTGACTTGAACAACGATGGTTTTATCCATCTTGTCGGACACAACAGTTCCACGTAAGACTTTACGATTGGTTCTTTCCATGGATAATCCTCCTACTTCGCTTCCGCAATTGAACGTTCAACGATCACAGTTTTAATGCGAGCGATGGTTTTGCGGATCTCTTTCATGCGACCAAAATTTGAGAGTTGTCCTGTAGCTTTTTGAAAGCGTAAGGTGAACAATTCTTCTTTTAAACGATCGACTTCTTTTAGCAATTCAACATTGCTTTTTTCACGGATGTCGTTTTTCATGCAAGTTCCTCCTCACCTTTCTTAGCAAAGCGGCTACGTACGTTTAGTTTGTGAGCGCCAAGACGTAAGGCTTCACGTGCGACTTCTTCACTCACTCCCCCAACCTCAAACAACACACGACCAGGTTGTACGACGGCTACCCAACCTTCAGGTGCCCCCTTACCACTACCCATACGAACTTCTAGAGGTTTTCTAGTAATGGCCATATGTGGGAAAATACGAATCCACACTTGTCCACCCCGTTTCATATAACGGGTAATCGCAATACGTGCTGCTTCAATTTGACGGTTACTGACATAGTTTCCACTCTCAGCAATCAATCCAAATTCTCCAAAGTCGATGTTACGACCAGCTTTGGAGCGACCTTCATAACTTAAACGATGAGGTCTACGATATTTAGTACGATTTGGCATCAACATAATTATTCACTCGCCTCCTCTTTAACAACTTTCTTTGCACGCGCAGGTTTTGCAGGCGCTTCAGCTACTGGAGTAGCCACAACTTCTTTTACCACTTCAACTGGTGCAGCTTCTTTTACAGGAGCTACAGGGGTTTCATCAAACTTAGCCGTTTCGACAGCAGTTTGTGGTGCGTTGTAATCACGACGTGGACGACGGTCATCACGACGATCGTTACGACGATCATTACGACGTGGGTTGTCTTTTGGTGCTTCTGGTTCTTTAACCATTTCGCCAGGCAAGACTTCTCCACGACAGATCCAAACTTTAACCCCTAAGCGACCATAGGTTGTATGGGCTTCAGCTAAAGCATAGTCTATGTCAGAGCGTAGAGTATGTAGAGGAACAACCCCTTCAGAGTACCCTTCACTACGAGCAATATCATTACCACCTAAACGACCAGATACCAAAGTTTTGCATCCTTTAGCACCCGAACGCATCACTTGTTGAATGGCACGTTTTTGAGCGGTTCTAAATGAAGCACGAGCTTCAAGTTGATCAGCGATTAAGCGTGCAACCAAGTTGGCATCAAGGTTAGGGTTCGCAACAGCGATAACAGTAATTTTAATGGATTTTTCACCCAAGAGTTTTTCAAGTTCTTTTTTAGTCGCTTCAATGTTAGCACCATCTTGACCGATGATTTCACCAGGCTTAGAAGCACGAACGATGATTTCGACTTTGTTTTTAGAACGTTCAATTTCAATGCGAGCAATGGAAGCTTTCTTGAATTTTGTTTCTAAGAATTTACGAATCTTGATATCTTCCAACAACAAGTTTCCATATTCTTTTTCAGCGTACCAACGAGATTCCCAATCACGGATGATACCGACACGCATGCCGATTGGATTTACTTTTTGACCCATGATTTTCCTCCTAGTTTCTTTCTGCCACAACAACTGTGATGTGACTGGTACGTTTGAAGATGGATGTCGCCGAACCTTTAGCACGAGGCATAAAACGTTTTAGGACAACCCCTTCATCAGCGAAGCAAGCTTTAACGAAGAGTTTCTCTTCAGCCAGTTGATGATTGTTTTTCGCATTCGCAACAGCTGATTTTAAGACTTTACCAATTGCTGCAGCTGCAACGTTTGGTGTAAACTTAAGAATCGCTGCAGCTTCTGCTGCATCTTTTCCACGGATAAGATCTAAGACAATACGGGCTTTACGTGGAGGAATACGCAATGTTTTTGCAGTTGATTTTACTTCCATCATTTACCCTTTCTTATCGTCTCCGCTGTGACTACCAAATTTGCGTGTTGGGACAAACTCACCGAGTTTGTGACCAACCATATCTTCAGTAACATAGACTGGAACGTGTTCTTTGCCGTTGTAGACCGCGAAGGTGTGCTCAATAAATTGAGGGAAAATCGTGGAACGACGAGACCATGTTTTAATCACTTCTTTTTTACGGCTTTCGTTGAGCTTCTCTACTTTTTTAAGCAGATGATCATCACAGAATGGGCCTTTTTTTAGACTACGACTCATGTTTTCGTTTTCCTTTCTTATTTATCGTTACGACGGCGTACGATTAATTTAGTGGATGCTTGTTTGACTTTGCGAGTCTTAACACCCATCGCTTTTTTACCCCAAGGGGTCATTGGGGACTTACGACCAATTGGCGTACGTCCTTCCCCACCACCGTGGGGGTGATCAACTGGGTTCATAACCGAACCACGTACGGTAGGACGAATGCCCATCCAACGGGTACGACCGGCTTTACCGATGTTGACCAAGTTATGATCTTCATTTCCGACAACCCCAATGGTTGCACGGCAATTGCTTAAGACTTTACGAACTTCACCAGACGTTAAACGTAAGATGGAGTAACGACCTTCTTGACCCAAGATTTGAACAGAAGTGCCAGCTGAGCGAGCCATTTGGCCACCCTTACCAGGTTTAAGTTCAACATTGTGGACAAAGGTACCATCTGGAATATTGACCAATTCCATGGCATTACCCACTTTAATGTCGGCTTTGACATCGGAGATGACTTTCATCCCAACCGTTAATCCTTTAGGTGCAATGATGTAACGTTTTTCACCATCCACATAATTGAGCAAAGCAATGTTTGCGGAACGGTTTGGATCGTATTGAATGCTTGCGACATTGGCTACGATGGAATCCTTATTACGTTTGAAGTCGATGATACGATACAAACGTTTGTGACCCCCACCTTGATGGCGGGTGGTAATGCGGCCGTTGTTGTTACGACCCCCTTCCTTGTTGAAACTATCCAACAGGGAACGTTCTGGCTTAGAATCGGTGATTTCAGTGTTCACCAACGTGGACATGCCACGTCGACCTGGCGTGGTCGGTTTATACTTTTTAATCGCCATGTGTTTCCTCCTGACGCGTTTTATCCGGAAATAGCGTGTTCTTCCGATAAGTGATTGGTTTTAAACCAATTCGATTTTTTGACCTTCAGCCAACTTTACGATGGCTTTACGAACCGCTGAGGTTGTACCTTCGTATTTACCGACACGTTTAGTGCGTGGACGGACGTTGACGATGTTTACTTTTTCAACCTTGACCTTGAAGATTTCTTCAATGGCCATACGAACTTGCGTTTTGTTGGCATGACGAGCAACTTCGAAAGTTACTTTATTATCATCTGCCTGCATCTTCATGGTTTTTTCAGTGATAAGAGGACGAACAATGATGTCTCTTGCGTTAGTCATTAGGCTAAGACCTCCCCAGCAAGCTTAATCGCTGCTTCGGTAAAGACAATGTTTTGAACGCGCATCATGTCGTAGACATTGAGTCCTTCAACCGTTGTGAAGAGAACGTTAGGCAAGTTTCTCATCGAGAGATATGCATTTTCCCAATCTTCAGTGGTGTTGAAGACATACAATGTGTTCTTTACACATTTGAGCGCTTCTTGAACTTTTACAAAGTCTTTGGTTTTTGGACTTTCAAGTTTAACTTGATCGACCACGATAATTTCACTTGCTGCCAATTTTTCAGATAGAACTGAACGAACAGCTAAGCGACGAACTTTACGATTTAAACGGTATGAGTAACTCCGTGGGGTAGGACCAAAGGCTTGACCCCCACCTCTCCATTGTGGATTACGGATACTACCCGAACGGGCACGTCCAGTTCCTTTTTGACGGAAAGGTTTTTTACCCCCACCAGAAACTTCACGTTTGTTTTTAACATCGTGTGTGCCTTGACGCATGGAAGCGCGTTGCATGAGCACGGTGTCAAAGATGGCTTGTTGGTTGGGTTCGATCCCAAACACTTCTTCAGCCAACTTGAGTTTACGAAGGGCCTTGCCTTCTTGATCAAGAACTGTAATTTGTGGCATGGCTTATTCCTCCTTTGCTGCTTCTTCAGCGACAACTTCAACCGTTGCACTTTCTTCAGCGATCACTTCTTCAACCACTGGTGTTTCTTCAACAACAGCAGCTTCAACAACTTCTTCAACCACAGGTGTAGAAACTTCTTCGACAACTGGGGCAACCACTTCTTCAACAGGACTGCGATCGATTAATTCTCTTGCAGCCACTGATTTTTTAGCTTTAACGGTGCTCTTCACAACAACAAAGCCACGCTTAGGTCCTGGAACGTTTCCTTTGATTAAGAGGGCATCATTTACCACATCAACCGCAACAATTTCTAAGTTTTGGTTGGTTGTGGTGTATCCACCTTCTTGACCGGCCATGATACGACCTTTATTAATCCAGCCATTGTTACGACCGATGGTCGCCAATGAACCTGGACTTCTGTGGAATCCTGAACCGTGTGAGTTAGGTCCAGTCGATTGGTTGTTACGAACAACCGCACCTGTGTAACCTTTACCTTTTGAAGTTCCAGTTACGTCGACCATCTCACCTGCTGTAAATAGGTCTGCTTTGATGACAGCGCCTACTTCGTACCCACTCATTTCTTGTGATCTAATTTCACGGATGAAACGTTTAGGTGCAGCATTTGCTTTTGTGACATGTCCGACTAAGGCTTTGTTAGCACGTTGAACTTTAACATCTTCAACCCCTAACTGAAGCGCTACGTATCCGTCTGTTGCGACGGTTTTCTTTTGAAGAACGACATTGGGTTCAACCTTAACCACTGTAACTGGAATGAGTTTTCCATCAGTGGTGAAGACTTGAGTCATGCCCAACTTTCTTCCTAATAGTCCTTTCATGATTGTGCTCCTTACAATTTAATTTCGATGTCTACGCCACTGGGTAATTCTAAACGTGATAGGGCATCGATGGTCGCTGCAGAAGGACCTACGATTTCGATCAAACGTTTGTGTGTACGTACCTCGAATTGTTCACGCGAATCTTTGTATTTATGAACCGCGCGTAATACTGTTACTACTTGTTTTTCTGTTGGTAGTGGAACAGGTCCAATTACCTTTTTAGAACCATTGTCATTGGCTGCTTGCACAATTTTTTGTGTTGCAGCATCGAGTGAACGATGTTCATAGGCTTTTAGACGAATGCGAATGCTATTCTTTGCCATGGATATGCCTCCTATTTCTACGCCTTTAGAATCATGTTCTAACGCTCTGTACGAATTCTCTGACTTCTCACTGACCATGACAACGCTTATCAGTGTGTCAGTAACCTCGTACTTCAGTGCGTGCGCTTCAATATTATAAAGGTCGACAAACTAAAAAGCAAGCCTTTTTTTGCTTGCTTTATCGTTTGTTTAATGGGGTGTAATTTTGATGCTCAGTCAGTGTCACATAAGCTGGACGCATGATCTTATCATCCAGGATTTGTTCAAGTCGGTGTGCACTCCAACCAGCGATCCGACTGATCGCAAAAACAGGCGTATACAGCTCTTCAGGAATGCCCAGCTGTGCTAAGACAAAGCCTGCATAGAAGTCTACATTCGCACTCACTTTATTATCCTCTTTAAGTTTCGAATTGATCAGTTCACACCCAATCTTTTCTATGCGTTCTCTAAGTTCTAAGTCTTTAGAGATGGCTAAACCTTTCACTAAGTTTCTTGCCTTCTCCTTTAGGATTTTTGTGCGTGGATCACTTAGGGTATAGACCGCATGACCTAAACCGTATATTAATCCTTTTTGATCAAAGACTTCTTTATTTAAAATGCGTTTTAGGTAATCTCTTAAAGCATCGTCATCTTCAAGTTGACCCACATTCTCTTTAATGTGATTGATCATGGCCTCAACCGCTTGATTGGCTCCCCCGTGTTTCGGTCCTTTTAAAGCCCCCAAAGCCGTAGAAATCGCTGAATAGGTATCGGTTCCTGTGGAGGACACCACATGTGTTGCGAAGGAAGAATTATTCCCACCGCCGTGTTCTGCTTGAATCACAAGCAATAAATCAAGAATTTCTTCTTCTGCTTGAGTGTACTTTCCATCGATACGAATCAGTCTTAAGAAGTTAGCAGCCGTTCCGACCCCTTTTAATGGACGATGGATGTGTAAAGACTCATTGTGGAAAGCATAACGCTTTACTTGATAACTATACGCTGCTATTAACGGGAGTTTAGCGATGAGTTCAATGGATTGACGTAAAACATTGAGCACAGATGTATCATCGGCTTTCTCATCATAGGAATACAAAGTTAAAACCGCTCTTTGAAGTTTATTCATGATATTTGAGGCTGGGATCTTTAAGATGACATCTTCTTTATACCCACTGGGCAAATCACGACATTCATCGAGTAGATCATTAAAATCTTTAAGTTCTTGTGAACTTGGGAGTTTCGCAAACAATAAAAGATAGATAATTTCTTCAAAGCCCAAACGTTTTTCTTTTTGAAATCCCTCAACCAAATCATTTAATGCATAACCACGATAATACACTTGGCCATCGCAGGGAATTTTTTTACCCTCTTCTTTGATATAACCCACCACTTCACCAACGCGAGTCATTCCCACCAAAACACCGGTTCCATTTTCGTTGCGAAGTCCACGTTTAACATTGTGTTCTTGGTAGAGTTTCGCATCAATCATGGTTTGTTGTTTGAGACTTTCCGCAATTGGCGCTAAGGTCTTCTCAATATCCTGTATTTTCATGCTTCAACCCTCTTGAGTGATTCAATCACTTTTTGTGTAAATTCTCTTGTACTCAAAGAACCTTTCAGATCTTGAGTAAAATTCTGAGGATCTTGAAGCGTGTCATTTAAGGCTTTACGTATTTTAGTAGCGATGTTTGTTTCTTGAATATGATCTAAAAGTAAGCAAGCACTTAAAAGTAATGCGGTCGGATTGGCCAATCCTTTCCCTGCAATGTCTGGGGCAGATCCATGTACGGCTTCAAATAACGCACAATCCTCGCCAATATTGGCAGAGGGCAATAAGCCGAGTCCACCAATCAGTCCAGCTGCTAAATCACTTAAAATATCCCCATATAGATTCTCTGTTAAGATCATATCAAATGAACTGGGATCTAAAACCAACTGCATCGCCATATTATCGACCAGTATTTCCTGGGTAAGAATATCTGGATACGCTTGCGAGACAGTTTTACAAGCTTCTAAAAACAAACCATCAGAATATTTCATGATGTTGGCTTTTTGAACGATGCTGACTTTCTTGCGTCCATTTTGACGTGCAAAAGCGTAGGCTGCTTGTGCGATGCGCGTTGATGCGCTACGCGT
>CAZHIG010000003.1:0-2434 GCA_964532705.1 uncultured Erysipelotrichaceae bacterium | reverse complement strand
TCTGGACCAATGCCATCCCCTTCAATCAGGGTAACGGTTCTCATGCGCCAAATGCCTCATGTTTGATGTAGTTAAGATATCCACCCTTCAACAAGACATCAACTTGTCTTGGGGTAAGGTCAATCGAAACAAGGACTTTTGTATTTTGTGTTTCATTGAGCACTTCAAAAGGTTCACTGGATTTAATGTGCGTATGAATTTGAGTAAAACTTAGGACATCCCCTTCAGCCATATCACCCGACACATGGATTAAAGGTAAGATGGCCGCATTGATAAGATTGGTTCTGTGAATTCTCGCAAAACTTTTCGCAATCACAGCTTTTACGCCTAAATACAATGGAATGAGTGCCGCATGTTCACGAGATGATCCTTGGCCATAGTTTTCTTGACCAAAAATAATGCCTCCTTCATTTTCAAGGGCACGATTATAGAATTCAGGATCTGTTCCATGGAAACAATATTTCGCGAGTTCTGGAATGTTGGATCTAAATGGCAATAATTTCGCATAGGAAGGCACAATGTCATCGGTGGTCACATTATCGCCCACTTTTAAAATTACTTTTTGTTTAAAGGCATCTAAGATTGGGGATGATTTTGGGAAGGGTTGAATGTTTGGACCGGTCTCAATTTTCACTGAATCAGGATTTTTTGAAGGCATGACAATAAAGCCATCCACTTTTCCAAAACTGTCAATGTCTTCTATACTTAAATCAATTCCACACTGTGTCACATCACTGATGACCCCATGGATGGCAGAGTAAGCTGCTGTTTCAGGAGAGACTAAATAGACTTGCGCATTGGCAGTGCCTGATCTTCCTTTAAAGTTGCGATTAAAAGATCTTAAGGATACTGCGCCTGTCTTTGGGGCTTGGCCCATTCCAATACAAGGACCACAACCTGATTCTAAAATACGCGCACCGGCAGAAATAATATCCCCTAAGGCACCATTGTCTGAAATGAGTTTTAAGATATTTGCGGAGCCTGGTGATACAACAAAGGACACATCTGGATGGATGGTTTTCCCTTTTAGAATCTTTGCGACTTTCATTAAGTCAGCATAGGATGAGTTTGTACAAGAACCAATCGCCACTTGATCTACTTTTAGTCCTTTAACTGAAGCCACATCAGTGACATTATCTGGCATATGAGGTTGCGCAATCATCGGCTTTAAAACAGAGAGATCAATTGTAATTTGATTGTCATAAACCGCATCTTGATCGGGTCCAATTTCCACATAATCTTGCGGACGTCCTTGTTGAGTTAAGTAATGTAAGGTAATCGTATCGGATTGAAAGATGGAAGACGTTGCACCCAACTCTGCCCCCATGTTGGTGACAGTCGCACGATCGGTTACACTGAGGTATTTTAGAGCCTCACCGGTATATTCCATCACATAGCCTACTCCTCCTGTGACAGAGAGTTCTTTTAAGACTTTTAAGATGATGTCTTTTCCATTAATAAAGGCTTGTGGTTTTCCAATTAAATTCACATTGAAGACTTTAGGTACAGTTAATGAAACTTGACCTGTTGCCATTGCAATCGCAATGTCTAAACCTCCCATTCCAATCGCTAAAGCTCCTATACCCCCCGCATTTGGGGTATGAGAATCTGAACCCACTAAGATGGTTCCAGGTTTTGCATATTGTTCTAAGTGGACTTGATGACAGATACCAGAGCCTGGTTTGGAATATACAATGCCATACTTAGAGGCCACACTGGCGATAAAAGCATGATCATCCGCATTTTCAAAACTGGCTTGTAGTAAATTATGATCGACATAAGCAACGGATAAATCGGTATGAACTTTATCCACATCCATGGCTAAGAATTGAAGATAAGCCATAGTTCCAGTGGTATCTTGTGTGAGGGTTTGATTCACTTTAAGTTTAACTTCTTGGCCAGCAATGAGTTGTCCAGAGAGTAAATGTGATTCAAGTATTTTAGTGGTCAGTGATTTTCCCATGTTTTTTCTCCAAATATATCTCATATTCTATTTTATATGGCTGTCTAAATCAACTTAAAGCAAACATTATAGGCATATGAATTAAAGTGTGTTTAAATAAGAGAAAGTTTAAAAGGAAGAAAACCATGCGTTTTGCACGAAGAACCCATCAACAATCTGTTTCAATATTTGATGAACTCATGACCCATCTTCAGGATCCTGATATGATTTCATTTTCGGGAGGATTTCCAGCCAGTAGCTTATTACCACAGCGTGAACTGGGTGATTGTGCTCAAGCCATTTTTAAAGATCACGCATCACAAGCCTTGAGTTACAACTCTACACAAGGCTATTATCCCTTACGTCAGTGGATTGTTGAGCGTTACAAAAAAATTCATGATTTAGATCTTGATCCCAGTGAGATTTTGATCACCACAGGTTCTCAACAAGGCATTGATCTGCTCAGTAAAGTCTTTCTAGATCCGATGGATC
>CAZHIG010000002.1:0-24090 GCA_964532705.1 uncultured Erysipelotrichaceae bacterium | reverse complement strand
GTGATTCAGATGGCTAGAATGATTAAAAATGGTGTAGAATTTAAACTTAGCAAACGTACAGGGAAGGCGGTGGCTTTAAAGGATCTCATTGAAGAAGCAGGGGTGGATGCGGTTCGTTATTACTTTGTCTCTAAGGCGGGAGATACCCATATGGATTTAGATTTGGATATGGCCAGCTCACAAAGTGCAGACAATCCTGTATATTATGCTCAATATGCTCATGCACGTGTGTCTTCGATTTTAAGACAAGCGGATGTTGAGGCAGATCAACACTTTGATTTGTTGGTGCATGAAAAAGAAAAAGAATTAATGATGATGTTGGCGGACTTTGGAAAATGGATCGAAAATGCTTCTAGCTTGCGTCAACCCCATTTGATGTGTTTGTATATTCATAAATTAGCTTCAGCTTTCCATTCGTTCTACAACGAATGTAGTGTTCTTCACGAAGAAGATGCCTTAAAGAAACAACGTTTAGCTTTAGTTTTAGCTGTCAAAATAACCTTAAGTAATGCGCTCAACCTGATTGGGGTAACTGCGCCAGAGAAAATGTAGGAGAAAACATGACCAGTCTTTCAATGTTAGATGTCGCATATGAAGTATTACAAAATCAACACAAAGAAATGGCTTTCATTGAATTGTGGAATGAAGTGGTTAAAGCCTTAGGCTATAACAATAATCAAGCTGAACAAAAAATTGCTCAATTTTACTCTGCTTTAATGTTGGATATAAGATTTGCACAATTGCATGATAATTTGTGGGATCTTAGATCTCGTAGAACCTATAATGAAACCCATGTTGATACCAGTTCCATTATTGTTGAAGATGAGTTTCTCACGGATGATGAAGTTGAAGAATTTTTAGAAGCAGAAGAAGAAAATCCTAAAGAAGTTGAAGAGGAAGAATAAATCGATATCGCATTTTAAAAAGTCTATGCTAGAATAGGAAAGGGCAGGTGCCCCTCAGTCAGAGGAGCACCTTTTCTTTTTATAAAAATCATACGAAAGGATGTGAACATATGGCTAAGTATATCTTTGTAACGGGTGGCGTTGTCAGTGGAATAGGAAAAGGCATTGCAGCGACTTCGCTTGGAAGACTTCTCAAGAATCGTGGGCTTAAAGTCTTTCTACAAAAGTTTGATCCTTATATCAATGTGGACCCTGGAACCATGTCTCCATACCAACACGGTGAAGTTTTTGTCACCAAAGATGGTGCAGAAACAGATTTAGACTTAGGTCACTATGAGCGCTTCATTGATGAAGAGCTCACACAAACCGCCAACATCACTTCAGGTCGTGTTTATATGAATGTTTTGACCAAAGAAAGACGTGGGGATTTTTTAGGAGCAACTGTACAGGTTATTCCGCATATTACCGACGAGATTAAGGCTAAAATTTATGCAGCAGCAGCTGAATCTAAAGCGGATATTGTCATTACTGAAATCGGTGGAACGGTTGGGGATATTGAATCTTCCCCTTTCCTAGAAGCTGCCCGTCAAGTACACAGTGAATGTGATCGTGATGATGTGGTTTTTGTTCATACTGTTCTTATCCCAAAAGTACCAGGTTCAGGTGAACTTAAAACCAAGCCAACCCAACACAGTTATAAAGAATTGATGTCTCTAGGGATTAAACCCAACGTGATTGTGACCCGTTGTGAAGAACGTATTGGCGATGATATCCGTAAGAAAATTGCAATGTTTTGTGATGTAAGACCCAATGCGATTATTGAGTCGGTGAATGTAGAGAATCTGTACGAAATTCCTTTACGTTTTCAAGAACAAGGATTCGATGATTATGTCTTACATAAACTCAACATCACAGCGCCTAAAGCAGATATGACAGAATGGAATGAAATGTTGTATAAAGCAACACATCTAACCAAAACGGTTGAAATTGCTTTGGTGGGTAAGTATGTTCAACTCCATGATGCTTATTTGTCGGTTGCAGAATCACTGAAGCATGCTGGATTTCAAATTGGTGCAAGAATCAACATTCGTTGGGTGAATTCAGAAGAGTTAACGCATGGGAATATTGAAGAAGCTTTAAAAGGAGTGGATGGAATCCTTGTCCCAGGTGGTTTTGGTGGACGTGGAATCGAAGGTAAGATTGATGCAGCACGTTATGCCCGCGTCAATAAGATTCCCTACTTTGGAATTTGCTTAGGCATGCAGATTGCAATGATAGAATTTGCACGTAATGTCTGTGGTTACGCAGACGCAAACTCTGTGGAGTGGGATGATTCTACGAAGAATCCAATTATTCACTTAATGCCTGATCAAAATGATGTTACCAACATGGGAGGTACTCTCCGTTTAGGCAACTGGCCGTGTAAGCTAAAAGCAGAAACCAAAACCCATGAAGTTTATGGTGAAAACTTAGTCTTAGAGCGTCATCGTCATCGCTATGAATTCAACAACGATTATCGTGAAGTGGTTGAAAAGAATGGGGTTATTTTTAGTGGTTTAAGTCCAGACAATTATTTGGTGGAAATTGTGGAACTTAAAGACCATCCTTGGTTTGTAGGGTGTCAATTCCATCCCGAATTCAAATCAAGACCCAATCGTCCACATCCACTCTTTGCGGGATTTGTTAAGGCATCTTCTGAATATTCTGAAAAGTAAGATAAGCTAAACCTTATCTTTTCTTTTGGATAATGATAGAATAATGAAGTTATGGAAGAAGTCCTAAAAATAGAAGGTGGGCACAAGTTAAACGGTACTGTGCGCATCAGTGGTTCGAAAAATGCGACCGTTGCTTTAATCCCCGCATCCATTCTTGCAAAAGAAGGCAAAGTATCCATTTATGGAGTGCCTCACATCTCAGATGTGGGTTATTTGGCTGAACTTTTAGAATCTCTAGACGTAAAAGTGGATCAACACAGTGAAGACCATTTAGAAATCGATCCTACTAATATGATTGAAAAAGCGATGGATCATCCTGCCGTTACTAAACTTAGAGCCTCTTATTACTTTATGGGGGCACTTTTAGGTCGATTTAATCAAGTATCAATGAAGATGCCCGGAGGTTGTTACTTAGGACCTCGACCCATCGATTTGCATTTAAAAGGATTTGAAGCTTTAGGTGCAAGCATTGAATATGCCCAAGGTTCTTATCACATTCGTGCCAAAGAGTTAGTGGGCGCTAAGATCTATTTAGATATTGCATCAGTTGGGGCAACCATCAATATCATGATGGCGGCGGTGTATGCGAAAGGGCGTACCACCATTGAGAATGCAGCAAAAGAACCCGAAATCATTGATGTCGCTACGTTCTTAAATAAAATGGGTGCACAGATTCGTGGGGCAGGAACAAACATCATCACCATTGATGGTGTAAACACATTGACTGGTTGTGTCCATGAAATCATTCCTGATCGTATTGAGGCTGGAACTTTTATTGTTTTGGCTGCAGCAGCTGCAGAAAAAATGGTGATTGAAAACATCATTCCTCATCATTTAGAATCATTGCTTTCTAAGCTTGAAGAGATGGGAGTTGACTTAAAAGTAGAGATTGATAAAGTCACCATCTTAGGTGGAAAAGATCTAAAGGCAGTAGATATTCAAACACAACCCTACCCCGGTTTTGCGACTGATCTCCAACAACCCTTAACTTCACTGTTAACACAAGCTGCTGGGTCAAGTACCATTAAAGAAACCATCTATATTGAACGATTTAAGCATTGTGTAGAACTACAGCGGATGGGTGCCAATATCAACTTGGTTCCCGCTACCGCAATCATCAATGGGCCCACTGAACTCTATGGAGATGTGGTTACGGCTACCGATCTTAGAGCCGGAGCTTCTTTGGTTCTTGCGGGTTTAATGGCCAAAGGTGTCACTGAAATTCATGATGTCTATCACATTGATCGTGGCTATGAAGATTTAGATAATAAGTTAAAGGCTTGTGGTGCTAAGATTTGGCGTGAGGTTCTCCCTTAATGTTTCGCCAAGTTCTAAAGGTTCATAATGAAGTTCAGCTACGAGTATGTTTAAAAATTCGAGAAGAAGTTTTTATTCAAGAACAAGCAGTCGATCGGGATATTGAGATCGATGCACATGATGTTTTAGAGGATACAAGATGTACACATTACTTACTCATTGTAAATGGAATGCCAATTGGTACTGCGAGAACCTTAATAAAAGAAGGTTCAATCAAAATTCAACGATTTGCGATCCTAAAGAAAGAACGTAAAGGCGGTCATGGATCTTACTTCATTCAAGAAATTGAACGCATCACAAATGGCCAACACTTCATCTTAAGTGCTCAGGAACATGCGATTCCATTCTATGAAAAGAATGGATATTCAATTGTGAGTGATTCCTACTTAGAAGCCAACATTAAACACAAGGATATGGAAAAGCGACTTTAGTCGCTTTTCTTTTGTTTAAGGTAGATGGTATTTTTATCTGTGTGTTCAATTAAATCATAGCCAAAAAGTGACAAGTTTTTTAGTTCGTGGATCTCACTTACCTTATAAATCATACATTGTTCAAGATAAAGGCCTCGTGCTTTCTTAGCTTCAGCTGAATTGATGAAATGTTTACCCTCTTTTTGATCATAGAATTCAACAGAGTGGATGTTTGGATGCTGAATAAGTGAGCTAAATTCTTCAGAAGCTAAATTTAAGATCCAATCTTCATTCTTAAAGTAAGGATTAATTCTCTTCTTCCATAACGATCTAAGTTTTAAATCAGATAGACTCATGGTGAAGTCTAAACGATAGGGATGAATACCATCTCTTGGCCTTAGAATCCCATAGAGTGCAGATAAGATGCGAAGATGTTGATCTAAATAGTCGAATTGGTCTTGGGTATATGCTAAGAGATTGAGTTGACGAAAAGCCAGTCCACTATAATGTTCAAGGGCAGCTGTTTTAATGTCAGATTCTTTATGCTTTTGATAAAGTTGATGTGTTTCCTGAGCTAACTTATCAGAAAGATTCATCGTTGCTTTAATTTCTTCAACACTCAAGTTCTTTAGCTTTCGATAAAGAGTAGACACTTCTTTCTTAAACAGTAATTCTTCTTCTAATAAAGAAATATTTCGAGTTTTGCTTTGATAGGTTTTTGCGGGGGATAAAAGGATTTTCATAGAACCATTTTACGATAAGATAAGGGCTTGCGTTAAGTTTAATCGCTGTGGTATATTAAATGCGCACTTACTTTGGATCTACATTAAAGATTCAAGGCGGAAGGAGAAAACGTGAAAAAAGGAATTCATCCAGCGTACGCTGTAGTCAAGGTACATTGCATTACCTGTGGCGCTGAATTTGAAACTGGCTCAACCTCAAAGGAAATTCGTGTGGATACTTGCTCGAATTGCCATCCATTCTACACCGGTCGTCAACGCTTTGCACAAGCTGCTGGTCGTGTTGAGAAGTTTAATCGTAAATACGGAATTAAAGAATAAACAGGAACTTAGGTTCCTTTTTATTTGTGCTAAAATAAGAGCGTTGAGTGAGGTTATAAAATCATGATGTATCAAATGTATCGACCTGGTTATGTCGAAGTGATTTCAGGGTGCATGTTTGCAGGCAAAACAGAGGAATTGATTCGTAGAATCAAAGTTTTAGAATTTGCCAAGAAGAATGTTTTAGTATTTAAACCCAGCATTGATAATCGTTATAGCGACACTAAAGTGGTTTCGCATGCTGGAAGCAGTACTGAAAGCATTGTGGTTGCGGATGCCAGATCTATTTTAGACTTTGTTAAAGAAGATACCGACGTTATTGCGATTGATGAAGTTCAATTTTTTGATGATGAAATCTTACTCGTGGTCGATCATTTAGCTCGATTGGGCAAACGTGTCATGGTTGCTGGTTTAGATACTGATTTTAGAGCTGAACCTTTTGGTGTGATGCCACAACTGATTACACAAGCAGAATTTGTGACTAAACTGACAGCTGTATGTACAAAATGTGGTGCACCTGCGACCCGTACACAACGGATTGTTAATGGAAAACCTGCCCGATTTGTTGATCCAATTATTTTAGTTGGCGCATCAGAATCCTATGAAGCACGTTGCAGACATTGTCATGAAGTGGTTGATCGTCCAAGCATTAAACGCTAGCGATTTAAATGTAAAGAGAGTGTTAAAGTAACCATTTTTTGGTTACTTTCTTTTCGATAAGGAGAAATTATGGAAAACATACAAGTCATGTTGGAGCGATTAAGAGCTTTAGAGGAAGAACATTCCGTTCTTTCTGAACAAGTTTTAAACGCAGCCTTGATGACACAAAAGAAAGAATATGCGAAGGTAGCGAAACGTCATGCTTCAATTGGTTCTATTGTAGAGAAATATCATCTTCTATTGAAACTTCAAGAACATATTGAAGAAGCTAAAATCATGAGTCAAGATTCAGATGAAGAAATGGCGGATATGGCTCGATTAGAACTTGAAGAACTTGAACCTAAACTTGAAAAGATCTTGGAAGAACTCGAAATTGAACTTATCCCTAAAGATCCTAACGATGATCACAATGCGATTGTTGAAATTCGTGGGGCAGCAGGCGGTGATGAAGGGAATATCTTTGCAGGAGATCTCTACCGCATGTATACCAAATATGCAGAATCTCTTGGGTTTAAACTTGAAATTATGGAAGCATCTGAAGCTGAAATGGGGGGCTTTACTTTAATTTCATTTCTAGTAAAAGGTAATGATGCCTATCGTTATTTTAAGTTTGAATCAGGTTCTCATCGTGTCCAGCGTGTACCAAAAACCGAAACACAAGGTCGCGTTCATACCTCTACGGCAACAGTACTTGTCATGCCAGAAGTTGAAGAAGAAGACATCGATATTAATCCACAAGATTTAACCATTGAAACCCATCGCGCATCAGGGGCTGGGGGACAACATGTAAACAAAACAGACTCAGCGGTTCGCATTACCCATGTACCCACAGGCATCTCTGTGAATTGCCAAGATGGTCGTTCTCAACATGAAAACAAAGCGACAGCGATGCGTTTAATTCGTGCTCGTATTTTTGAAGTCTTAGAAGAGAGAGCTGCTGCTGAAAAAGGAGAGATTCGTAAAGCAAAAGTAGGGACTGGAGATCGTTCAGAAAAAATTCGTACCTACAATTATCCACAGAATCGAGTTACAGATCATCGTATTGGTTTAACTCTACAACAACTCGATCGTATTGTTGAAGGCAAGTTGGATGATGTGATTGCGGCCCTTCTTTTTGAAGAACAAAAACAAAAGTTAGCGGGTGAATGATGACTGCTCGAAAAGCTTTAAGTCTTGCCAAGAAAAGGCTCATGAGGGTAGATGTTCCAGAATCCTATGCGAAGTACGTACTCAATGAATTGTATTTAAAAAAAGAGCTTAATCTTTATGAACATTTAGATCTTGAAATGGATGAAGACCTAGCTTTAGATTTTGAAGCTAAATTAGAACGTCTTGAAAAGGATGAACCCTTGGCGTATGTGATGGGGATTCAATATTTTTATGGATATCCATTTGAAGTCAATCCATCCGTTTTAATTCCAAGATATGAAACCGAAGAATTAGTACTTCGCGTCATCATGGAAATTGATGAACATTTTGAAGATAAATCCGTTTCTGTCCTAGACATTGGAACGGGTTCAGGTGCGATTGCTTGTGTCCTTAAAAAAGAGATTGAGCACTCTACGGTATATGCATCAGATATTTCTAAAGAAGCTTTGATTCAAGCAAAGAAAAATGCTCAAATGTTAGAGGCTGAGGTTACATTCTTAGAAGGTGACATGGCACAACCATTTGTGGATGAAAAAATCTTAGCAGATGTTCTGGTGTGCAATCCACCCTACATTCCACAAGATGAAGTGATTGAAAACAGTGTCAAAGCCTATGAGCCTCATGTGGCATTATTTGGTGGACAAGATGGTTTGTATTTTTATCGAAAGGTATTAGAGAAAGCCCATTTGATATTGAAGCCTAGAAGTATTATGGCTTTTGAAATGGGATGGGATCAAAGGATTACGCTGACTCATCTTGTGCGTGAATACTTTCCAAAGGCTGATGTTGAATGCATTCAAGATTTGAATCATAAAGATCGCATTCTTATTGTTCGTCAACTGTGATGTTGTCTTCTAATAAATCGATATAAGCTTGAACCAATTTACTGAGTTTAAGAGCTTGTTTTATTGTAAGTTTGGGATAGAATTCTAGAAAAAATTTAGAAGTAAAGAAGGTCTCAAAGAGATCTTTTTTTGTATGGTAACTTTGTTCAGACTCACTGACGCTGTTTTCTGGGGATAATTCAGAAATCGATATTTTGAAAAAATCTACGATTTTTAGCACATAGTCAAAATTTGGGCTTAAATCTCCGGACTCCCAATTTGACACTGTTTGTTGAGAACAGCCTAAAATCTTTGCTAGTTCTGCTTGAGTATAGCCTTTACGTTCACGCAGGTTTTGAAGACGATATGAAAATCGTGTTTTAGTCATTGTTTAAAAATTATACGACGATGCGTGTAAAAGTCTGTGTTTTTACCAGCCTGACTGGTAAAAATCTATTTTACTGGCTATACTGGTAAAAAATGAGAAAAAAAGTGTTCTTGAAAGGTCTAAAATACCAAGATTTAATCTTTACATGTATATATGGATTTTTGATGCTTACAATCAGAATCTCATTAGAGAATTTTATAAGCATTCCTATCTTTTACTTCGCTTTAAAAGTTTTGCTTAATCGTCGTTATGTTCAAATGAGTCGTAGAATCTTATTCATACTGATTAATCTTGGATGGGTATTTATCTCAAGTTTTGAAATGAAGGTAGAGTTTGGAATGCTTATTCTTTTCATTCTATGGATTGCACTATTTTATCAACACCACTCAAAAGACTATTTAGATATGTTGGTTTGGATTAATTCGTTTCCTTGGATAAAAGAGGGTCATCTGATGCGAGATGAATTGGTCATCAACCAACAAGCTTATCAAAAGGATTCCTTATTTCCGCTTACACAAAAAGAATTCAAAGACAGTGTTAAATATCTTAATGTCATGAATTCAAAGCTTGTGATTGAGGAAGTTGAGATCCTAGATGAAAGGTATAAAGCCTATCAAATTCATCATTAATTCTTAAGGACATTGAGTGCCTTATGATAGAATGGTTAAGATGAAAACAGCACTTCTAAACAGTACAGAAATTGATCAAGCTGCTCACATTTTGTTGAAGGGTGGAATTCTTGCTGTACCAACCGATACAGTGTATGGATTGGCTGTTTGTTTTAATGATGCTGATGCGATTAATAGGCTTCGTCTTGTTAAAAGAAGACCCGAAGATAAAGCTTTTGCTTTGATGGTATCTTCTTTAGACATGATTGAAAGGATGGCAGACCTAACACAACGTGATCGTGACATCATTCAAAACTGTTTACCGGGCGATTTGACTTTAATTTTGAATAAGAAGAAAAGTTTTGATGCTCAATACTTTAAAGATTTAAGCACCATTGCTTTTAGAATACCAGATGAGAAATTTATTATAGATCTCATTAACACAATTCAAACAGGTCTACTAGTTCCCAGCGCCAATAAAAGTGGAGAAAATCCATGTATGGATTCAGACTGTGTCTATGAAGTGTTTAAGGAAGAAATTGAAGGGATTGTCGTTGGTCAAAGTGGGCAGAAAGAAGCCAGTACAATTGTGGATGCAACACAAAAAGCGTTAGTTGTTGTGCGTCAAGGACGCATGACTTTAGACGAAATTAAGAAGAAAGCGAGGATAGAAGAATGATCATTGCCTTAGCGTGTGACCATGGAGCTTTTGAACACAAGGAAGCCTTAAAAGTGTTTCTTGAGAAAAAGGGGTATGAAGTCAAAGATTTTGGTGCGTATAGCCAAGATTCTGTTGATTATCCAGATACAGTCTATCCAGCTTGCGAATATGTGAGTCAAAATCCTGGTTCTTTGGGCATTGTGATGTGTGGGACAGGCATTGGTGCATCTATTGTTGCCAATAAAGTACCAGGTATACGTTGTGCTTTGGTTTATGAGGAATCCGTCGCAAGAATCACCCGTGAACACAACGACTCAAATGTATTGGCCAGTGGTGGAAGATTGGTGAGTGTAGCGAAGATGTTAAAGATTGCGGATGCTTGGTTAAGTACTGAGTTCTCTCATGATACAAGACATCAAAATCGTATTGATAAAATTCATAAGGGAGAAAAATGATGAAAGACATTGCCATTCAAGAAGCCATATTAAAAGAAAAACGTAGACAAAAAAATAACATTGAACTGATTGCTTCAGAGAACTATGTTTCAAGCGATGTGTTGGAAGCGGTTGGAAGCATACTTACGAATAAGTATGCGGAAGGTTATCCAAATAAACGCTACTATGGTGGTTGTGAAGAAGTGGATGTGGTGGAAGACTTAGCACGTAATCGAGCTTGTGAACTCTTTGGGGCTGAGCATGCGAATGTGCAACCCCACTCAGGGTCGTCAGCCAATATGGGGGTTTATTTTGCTATCTTAGAACCCAATGATGTGGTTTTGGGAATGGATCTAGCTGCAGGTGGACATCTAACCCATGGTCATCCAATGAGTTTTTCTGGAATCTTATATGATTTTAAATCCTATGGAGTCGATCCCATAACATCACGCATTGATTATGAGGCTTTAGAGAAACAAGCCATCGAAATCAAACCCAAACTCATTATTGCAGGAGCCAGTGCCTATTCCTTTATCATTGATTTCAAACGGTTTAGAGAAATTGCGGATAAAGTAGGGGCTTATTTAATGGTCGACATGGCGCATATTGCCGGTTTAGTGGCATCAGGTTTACATCCTTCGCCAGTACCCTATGCAGATTTTGTGACCACAACGACCCATAAAACCTTAAGAGGCCCACGGGGTGGGATGATTCTATGTAAGAAAGAACATGCTGAGAAGTTGGATAAATTGGTTTTTCCTGGCATTCAAGGGGGCCCTTTAATGCATGTTATTGCAGGTAAAGCAGTTTGTTTCTATGAAGCACTTCAACCTGAATTTAAAGTGTATACAAAGCAATTATTGAGCAACATGCAAGCGTTGGTTGGGGAGCTTAAAAATCAAGGTTTTAAAATTGTTGGGGATGAAACAGAAAATCACATGTGTTTAGTGGATGTGAAATCATCCCTTGGGATTAGTGGTAAAGTGGCTGAAAAAGTCTTAGATAAAGTTGGGATTACGTGTAACAAAAACTCAATTCCATTTGATACCGAGAAACCCTTTACGACCTCTGGCATTCGCTTAGGAAGTGCTGCCATGACGACTCGAGGCTTTAAGGAAGATGAATTTAAACAAGTTGCAAAATGGATACATAAAGCACTTTCACATGTAGATAATGAAGAAGTATTGGAAAGTATCCACCAAGAAGTGTTAGCATTAACACAGAAATACTAAAAGGAGAAATTTAAAATGTTACATGTCCTTAATCATCCACTCATTACACACAAGTTGACGCAAATGCGCCAAGTTGATACTGGTACAAAAGATTTTAGACAAAATCTAGACGAAATTGCGGGCTTGATGGCTTATGAAATTACCCGTGATGTGCCTGTTCAAAAAGTTGAAATTATGACACCAGTTGCTAAATGTGTGACTGAAGAAATGGCCAAAGAAATTGTGTTGGTCCCCATATTAAGAGCAGGTCTTGGAATGGTCAATGGAATACGTAATTTAGTGCCAACCGCAAAAGTGGGACACATTGGTTTATATCGTGATGAAGAAACTTTAGAACCCCATGAATACTTTGCGAAATTTCCATCCAATTTAAAAGATGCGGTTGTTATGGTTTTAGATCCCATGTTGGGTACGGGGGGTTCTGCTTCGGCAGCCTTAGACATGTTGAAGAAACGTGGCGCAAGTTCTCTTAAACTTGTATGTCTAGTAGCGGCTCCTGAAGGGGTGGCTCGCATTGAAGAGGATCATCCTGATGTGGATATCTACTTAGCTGCACTTGATGAAAAACTTAATGAGAATGGGTATATTGTTCCTGGTTTAGGGGATGCAGGAGATCGTATTTTTGGAACAAAGTAATAAGGATTGCCTTATTACTTTTTTATTTTTGCTTATGGTAAAATTGGATAGATGAAAGACTTATTTAATAAGAATACACAACGGATTTTGATGACTTATGCGATTGTAATTCTGGCCCTTGGAATGATCGATTTGAGCTATGCTTTTGGCTTTCTGATTGGATCTTTAACTTCAATTCTTAACTTAGAAGTTTTGGTTCATCAAATTGATAATATGCTCTTTCATAAGAAGTTTAATCCATGGATTGGGATTCCAATCTATATTCTTAAATCTTTAAGTTTTATCCTTCCACTTTCCATTGCACTTATGTGGCCAAAATGGTTTAATTTATTTGCTGTGATTGCAGGTTTGTTGAGTATTAAAATCTTGTTTTATGCTCAAGAATTTATATTTAAGAAAGAACTCCATGATTAAAACCATACAAGTTGAAGTCATCGCCATTACCATCATCACCATTCTATTGTTGAGTCTTTTTGCTTTCCTTGGATCGGTGGTTAAAAAGGCCAGCATTACAGATAAACCAAAAGGAATTCTGGTTTATACACTCGTCCTTTATGATTTTATAAAAGGGTTTACAGAAGGCAATATGGGGAAAGATGCTGCAAAAGCTTACGCTCCCTATATTGGTTCATTGGCTCTATATCTCGTGGTTTCTAATTTGTCTGGTTTATTTGGTTTAACTTCACCAACAACAAATTATAGTGTGACCTTAACTTTAGCTTTAATTACCTTCATCTTTGTGCAGTATACAAAATTGAAAGTAAATGGAATAAAAGGTTACCTTCATGGATTTATTGAACCTTTTCCTCCTTTCATCATTATGAATGTGTTTGGTTTAATTTCACCTTTAATTTCGATGTCTTTGCGTTTATTTGGAAACATGACTGCAGGGACTGTATTGATGTGGTTGTTTTATGCTTTTACTGCCTTTTTATCTTCGTATGTTCCTGTGATTGGTCAATTGAACTTTCTAGGAATAGCGATTGCGCCGTTGTTTCATGCCTACTTTGATGTTTTCTCAGGCTTGATTCAAACGTATATTTTTATCAGTTTAACGACGATCTTTATTGGGGTTGAACTCCCACAAGAAGGATAAAAGAAAGAGGAGGATTTTCTTTATGGATATTGGAAGAGGATTAATTGCCATCGGGGCAGGCCTTGCGGTTATGACCGGTATGATGACCGGGCTTGGTCAAGGTTATGCTGCTGGAAAGGCAGTTGAAGCAGTAGGACGTAATCCTGAGGCTGAAAATAAAATTCGCTCGATGTTAATTTTAGGGGATGCCATCGCAGAAACTTGTGCCATCTATGGTTTATTGGTTGCGTTCTTGTTGATGTTTGTTTTCCAATAAGAAGGTAATAAAACAAGATGAAGTTAGAACTCGATATTGCGGGTCAACTTTTTCCCAATGCGCTCACAATGGTGGTTCAGTTGTCAGCCACAGGCTTGTTATTCTTGGGATTCAAAAAACTTTTGTGGGTTCCCATTCAAACATATATTGCTAAAAGAGCTGAGCTGGTTGATGCAGAATTAAAATCTGCACACTCTGCCAATTCAGTTGCACGTGCCAACCAAGTTCAAAGTGAAATCATGTTGACTGAAGCGGCAAAAGAAGCAAAACAAATCATTGAGAATGGTAAACTTGAAGGTTCTCGTTTGAAAGCTAAGCTTGAACAACAAGGGAAAAATGAAGCTGATGCAAAACTTGAAGCTGCACTGCGTGAGATTGACCATCAAAAACGTCAGCTTCGTGCGGATATTGAAGGCGAGATCGTAGATGTCGCACTTTTAGCCAGCGCAAAATTATTAGAATCTAAGATTGATGATGAAGAAGATCGCCGTCAAATACAATCTTTCTTAAAAAGAGGTCGTAATTGATGGATAAGCTTGCGACACGTTATGCCATAGCGCTTTATGAATTGACTTTTGAAGATCAGATTGAAGAACGGGTTTTAAATCAAATCAAAGACATTCAAGCTGTTTTCGAACAGGAGACTGAGCTGAGTAAGATATTAAATCTTACTCAAATCTCAAAAGAGGATAAGAAAGCACTTTTGGCGGATATATTTAGCTTTTCTCATCCTTATGTTTTAAATACTTTAAAACTAATGATTGATAAGCAACGCGCGTCGCACATCTTAGAAATGTGTAAGAGCTATCGAAGTCTCTATGCACAGAAACACAATATTGTTGAAGGGATTGCATATACTGCCATTAAACTTACGGATCAAGAACTTCGAAACATTGAAAAAGAACTCAGTGAAATAGAGAAACAAACGATTGTGTTGAGCAATCGTGTCGATCCTAAACTCATTAAGGGTATAAAAATTAGGTTTGGGGATAAAGTGATTGATGCCTCATTGCAGGCAAGAATAGAAAACTTACGTCAAGTATTGCGTGAAGAAAGGGCATGAAGATGGATATTCGACCAGAAGAAATCTCTGCACTGATTAAAGATAAGATTAAACATTATGCAGAAAAAATTGATGAGAAGGATGTAGGGACTGTCATCAAAGTTGGCGATGGGATTGCCCTTGTAAATGGCTTAAGCGATGTAATGGCGGGTGAACTTTTAGACTTTGGGAATGATACCAAAGGGATGGTTTTAAACTTAGAAGAAGATCATGTTGGTTGTGTTCTTTTAGGGAGTGATAAAAACATCAAAGAGGGAGATGCTGTCACACGTACTAAGAAGATTGTAGAAGTGCCTGTTGGGGATGCAATGTTAGGTCGTGTTGTGAATGCATTGGGTGAAGCCATTGATGGCCTCGAAAGCATTAAAACAACCAAAACACGTCCGATTGAACGCGTTGCCCCGGGGGTTATGACACGTCAAAGTGTCACAGTTCCTGTACAAACAGGTTTAAAGATTATTGACTCAATGATTCCAATTGGTCGAGGACAACGTGAACTTATCATTGGGGATCGTCAAACTGGCAAAACAGCCATTGCGATTGACACCATTTTGAATCAAAAAGATCAAAATATGATTTGTATCTATGTCGCAATTGGTCAAAAAGCCTCAACTGTTGCGCAAATTGTTGAGCGTTTAAGAAATGAAAAAGCAATGGACTATACAGTGGTTGTTTCTGCAACTGCTAGTGAAATGGCTCCATTACAATATATGGCTCCGTATACAGGTTGTGCGATTGGGGAAGAATGGTTAGACCAAGGCAAAGATGTCTTGATTGTCTATGATGATTTATCTAAACATGCGGTGGCGTATCGTGCAATGAGTTTATTGTTAAGAAGACCACCTGGACGTGAAGCCTATCCAGGGGATGTTTTCTATCTTCATTCAAGACTTTTAGAAAGAGCTTGTCGATTAAACGCTGAAAATGGGGGTGGCTCACTAACGGCTTTACCCATCATTGAAACTCAAGCAGGTGATATCTCTGCTTATATTCCAACCAATGTGATCTCAATTACAGACGGGCAATTGTTCTTACAAACTGAACTCTTTAACAGTGGCGCTCGTCCAGCTGTTGATTCAGGTTTATCCGTTTCGCGGGTAGGTTCGGCTGCACAAACCAAAGCGATGAAACAAGTGGCTTCAAGCTTAAAACTTGAGCTTGCTCAATATCGTGAACTCCTAGCGTTTGCACAGTTTGGGTCTGACTTAGATGCTTCAACGAAAGCAGTTATTGATCATGGAGCACGTTTAACTGAACTGCTTAAACAAGGTCAGTACCAACCTTTAACCTTAGCGCATGAAGTGATCTCACTTTTTAGTGCTAAACACAAATTTATTAAAGATATCGAAGTTGAAGACATTGTCGATTATCAAAACTTCTTGTTGGTTGCCTTCGATCGTGATTATGGAAAATTAGTCGCTGAAATCGAAGAAAAGAAAGCCATTTCTGAAGATCTTGAAAAGCAACTCAAAGAAGCAATGACAAAGATAACACAGCAATTTATTAAAATGAGTAAGAAAGCTTAATGGCACAAAACAAGATTGCGCTTAAACGTCGTATTCGTTCTGTTAAAGCAACGAAGAAAATCACTTCAGCGATGGAGATGATTGCGACTTCTAAGTTAGGAAAACAAAAATCAAAGATGGAAGTGAACCGAGTCTTTTCAAATACTTTGTTTCACACCTTTCATCGTGTCCTAGCTAAAGCTGATCTTCATGATATTAGTTATTTCAAATCAAATGAGGGCAAACATTTAAGAATTGTATTTGTCTCAGATATGGGTTTGTGTGGTGCGTATAACTCCAACATTGTTTCTTACTTAAAACAAAACGTCAACAAACAAGATGAGTTGTGGTTGGTGGGTTCGAAAGAAGCTGGATCCTTAAGAAGAAGTGGTTTTGAAGTTTCTTACCAACAAAAAGGTGAGAGTTTAAGTTATGGACACTTTACCCAACTTGTACTGTCGCTATTAAATGGATTTAATACTGGGAAGTTTGGGAAGGTCTCAATGGTGTATACCCATTTCGTAAATTCCATGACCTTTACCCCTAAGGAAGTTCAATTGTTGCCTTTGATAGACTCCGTTAAACCTGAGACAGCTTCATTAGAGGAAGAAGTGTTAAGTCAAGATATTATTTTTGAACCTGACGCACAGACGCTTATTGAACAGTTGGTTCCAATGTTATTAAATTCACTTTTATACAGTGTTTGGTTAGAATCTAAAACCAGTGAACAAGCTTCTCGTCGATTGGCGATGGATAATGCCACTGACAATGCGCAAGAGTTGATTGATGACTTGGTGTTGAAATTTAATCAATCAAGACAAGCATCGATTACCCAGGAAATTACTGAAATTGTAGCGGGTGCAGAGGCACTCTAGGAGGATCTATGAAAAAACTCGTAGGAAAAGTAGTTCAAGTCATTGGACCTGTAGTAGACATTCGTTTTAGTGAGGGTGAGTTACCTTCGCTGAATAATGCGATTGAATTAAATTTAGCCAATGGAAAACTTGTGGTTGAAGTGGCTCAACACATCGGAGATGATGTGGTGCGTTGTATTTCTATGGGTTCTACAGACGGACTCGTAAGAGGCATGGATGCGATTGATACTGGATCTCCTATTTTAGCGCCAGTTGGACGTGATGTTTTGGGTCGTATGTTTAATGTCTTAGGGGAAGCCATTGATTCTAAAGAAGATTTACCAAGTGATATTAAGCGGATGCCTATTCATCGACTCGCGCCTTCTTTTGAAGAACAACAAACCAGTTCTGAACTCTTAGAAACAGGCATCAAAGTGGTTGATTTACTCTGCCCTTATGTTAAGGGTGGGAAGGTTGGACTCTTTGGTGGTGCTGGAGTTGGGAAGACCGTAGTTATGCAAGAACTCATTCACAACATAGCCACTGAGCATGGGGGTTTATCGGTTGTTGCTGGGGTAGGTGAGCGTACCCGTGAAGGGAACGACCTATATAACGAAATGAAAGATTCAGGTGTTTTGTCTAAGACAGTTTTGGTCTATGGTCAAATGAATGAATCTCCCGGTGCACGTATGCGTGTTGCCTTAACAGGCTTAACGATGGCTGAACATTATCGTGATGATGAAGGACAAGATGTGCTCTTGTTTATAGATAATATTTTTAGATTTACACAAGCTGGATCAGAAGTTTCAGCACTTCTAGGACGCATTCCTTCGGCAGTAGGCTATCAACCCACGTTGGCGACAGAAATGGGTCAACTTCAAGAACGTATTACATCTACGAAAAGGGGTTCGATTACCTCAGTTCAAGCGATTTATGTGCCTGCCGATGACTTGACCGATCCTGCACCTGCAACAGCATTCTCACACTTAGATGCGAAAACTGTTTTGGATCGTAACATCGCAGCTTTAGGAATTTATCCTGCAGTGGATCCTCTAGAATCTAGCTCTAGAATGCTTGATCCTTTGCTGGTTGGAGAAGAACACTACAAAGTGGCTCGTGGCGTTCAAGAGATTCTACAAAGATATCGTGAACTCCAAGATATTATTGCCATCT
Organism: uncultured Erysipelotrichaceae bacterium; assembly: GCA_964532705.1. GTDB lineage: Bacteria > Bacillota_I > Bacilli_A > Erysipelotrichales > Erysipelotrichaceae > UBA2212. The sequence continues at coordinate 6,143 of CAZHIG010000002.1, read as the reverse complement.
TGGGGATGGATGAATTGTCGGATGAAGATAAACTTACGGTTAATCGTGCCCGTCGCGTACGTAATTTCTTGTCTCAACCTTTCCACGTGGCTGAACAATTCAATGGCATAAAAGGTCTGTTTGTTCGTAAGGATGAAACGGTTCGTAGCTTTAAAGCCATTTTAGAAGGTAAAGCAGATCATCTTCCTGAACAAGCATTTATGTATGTGGGTAACATCGAAGAAGCTGAGGCGAAAGCCGCAAGCTTGAAAGCCTAATGTTCAAACTAAAAGTGGTTAGCCCACAAAGTTCTGTGCGCGAATTTGAATGTACTCAAATCAACATTGTAACGCCAAGTGGTGAGATGGGGATTCTAAGTCATCATATGCCGCTTGTGACGCAAGTAAAGATTTCATTGTTGACCATGATTCATGAACAAAAAAGAGTACGTTGTGTTGTAGCAGGGGCTGTGTTATTTTTTCAAAACAATGAAGCTACACTGATGGCGGATGCATTTGAACTTGAAGGTGAGATTGATTTAGATCGTGCTGAAAAAGCCAAACAAAGAGCAGAGGATCGATTAAAATCTAAAGATGAAAACTTAGATATTAAACGAGCTGAATTGGCTTTATTAAGAGCCATTAATCGTATTGGTGTAGGTGGATCATGAATCCAGTTGTAGAATTGATGCTTTATTTTGGTTTCTTTGCAATCAGTTTATATGGACTCAACAGCATCAATTTCTCTAAGCTTTTATATCCTACAAAGATTAAACAAGCACAGGTTCTGGTCATCTTATTGGCAATGGCGCTTGCGTACTTATCTATGCAGTTTTTACTCAATTTGCGTTTATCCTAGTGTAAAAGTTTAGAAGTGTTATAATGACAATGTTTATTTTGGGAGGACCTATGTTTTCAAAATTTGTCGGTATTGATTTAGGAACAGCGAATTTACTTATTTATGTCAAGGGAGAAGGCATTGTTTTGGATGAACCCTCGGTTGTTGCGATTGAAGTAGAAACGAAAAAAGCTTTAGCGGTTGGTTTAGATGCGAAAGAAATGTTGGGTCGTACACCTTACCGTGTACAAGCCATTCGTCCACTTAAAGATGGGGTCATTGCAGATTTTGAAGTGACTGAAATGATGTTGGACTATTTCATTAAGAAATTAAAACTAAAAGGTCTGTTTTCACGTCCAACGATCTTAATTTGTTGCCCATCCAACATTACCTCTGTTGAGCGTAACGCGATTCGTGATGCAGCTTATCGTGCTGGGGCTAAGAAAGTTTACATTGAAGAAGAACCTAAAGTAGCTGCCATTGGTGCAGGTTTAGATATTTCAAAGCCTACAGGCAATATGGTCTTAGACATTGGTGGTGGAACCACAGATGTTGCGATCTTATCGTTGGGTGAAATTGTAACTTCAACGTCTTTAAAAATTGCGGGAGACCGTATGGATAAAGACATCATTAAGTACGTTAAAGATACTTATAAACTACTGATCGGTGATCGTACTGCTGAAGAAGTTAAAACACGCATTGGTACTGCTTGGCGTGGTTCTCGTAAAGATACCATGGATATCAGTGGCCGTGATTTAGTGACCGGACTTCCACATACCATTTCGATTTCATCTGATGAAGTTGAATTAGCGATTCATGAAAGTCTACAAGAAATTGTTCGCGCCTGTCGGGTTGTTTTAGAACAAACTCCACCTGAGCTATCTTCGGATATTGTGACTCGTGGAATTGTGTTAACAGGTGGCGGAGCTTTACTTAATGGATTAGACCAAATGTTAATGAATGAACTTGGTGTTCCAGTCTATGTTGCTGAAAATGCTTTGAAATGTGTTGCTGAAGGAACCGGCATCATGTTAGAAAATATTCATAGAGTATCTTAACCATCCAAAAGGATGGTTTTTTTAGGAAAAAATAAATATCTTGCATACAAATAAGTATGGAAGAACTTAAAATACATCAGTGGATTCATCATGAACTCGATCATGTGGATCAAAAAGCCTTGTTGGAAGAGTTGTTAAGTGCCTTTGGAGAACACATCAGATCACTTAAAGAGGAAGAAAGTTTACGTCTGATGGTGAGTACTCAAAATTATATAAAGCGGTCTCAATGGTTAAAGAATCCTGATTTAAATGTAGAGGTAGGTGACCTCTGCTTTATTGATTTTGGAACAGCCTATCGACTTGAAGCAGGTTATCAACATTTTGGTCTTGTGATGGCAAAAAGTTACGGAAAACTTTTTGTATTGCCTATGAGTTCTAATGAACAGCATGTTTCAAGTGCCTATGATTTTAAAAGAAATCCAGACGGGAAAAAACATCTTTTTCGATTTGATAAAAGTTGTGGTCTTAATAAAGATTCAGTCTTGTTTTTAAATGATGCAAAATTCATTAGCGCATCTCGTGTGATTGAACGATTGGGACACTTAGAGGTGAGTAGTCTAAGATTTAGACAAATCTTGTTTCGCATTCAACGGTTACTTTTTAATGTTGTGTGAGTGCTATACTTGAACTAATGAAGCTTACTTTAGATCAATATCAGAAACAAACTTGGGTGATTGGTGTATCGGGGGGTAGTGATTCAATGGCACTATTGGATCTTGCATATCAAAGCAATATTCACTGCATTGTTTGTCATGTGAATTATCAAAAAAGAGAAAGTGCAATGCGCGATCAATTGCTTGTAGAAGCGTATTGTTTATCACACAATATCCCTATTCATATCTTTTTAGCTCCTGATTTTAAGGGCAATTTTCAAGATGCTGCACGGCGATTTCGGTATCAAAAAATGAGTGATTTAGCGCGTGAATTTCATGCGGATGCAATGGTGGTTGCACATCATCTTGATGATGATTTAGAAACCATTTTGTTTCAGGAAAAACGCAAGTCATTTGTTGATGCTTATGGTTTATTAGAAATGTCAACTTTATACAATGCAAAAGTATTAAGACCGTTGCTTTCAATTGATAAAGAGGTCTTAGTAAACTATTGTATCGAACATAAAGTTCCATATGGAGAAGATGAAAGTAATTTAGATCTTCGATATACACGCAACCAAATTCGAAACCAATTAAGAACGATGACCGGTGTTGAAAAACAAAGGCTCATCGATCAGAAAAAACAGTACAATCAAAATCGTAAAGAATATCTAAAACAATACAAAACATTCATTGAAAGTAGCGAACTAGATATAAAGGTCTTCACTCAAGAGATCGAGATCGATCTTATCAGAGAATGGCTCAGATTTCATAAGGTCCATACGCATATTTCGACAAAGTTTATCGTTGAGTTGTTGCGTCAGCTACATACAGCGCAAAGTTTTGATATTCACTATGGTCATAAGAGGTTATTAATGCAGTATCAAAAACTTTATGTCCTTCCTAGATCAATTCATCATTATGTTTATGAAATCAAAAAAGGTAAAGACAAGCATACACAGTATTTTGACCTTGAGTTCAGTCCAAATTCATTCGTCGAAATTAAAGAACAAGATTTTCCAATCACCATTCAAGATGCGTCTTCATGTCTTGATTTGAGTGCGCTTAACTTGAATCGTTGGTTTATTAAGCATAAAATTCCTTTACACCATAGAGAACTGTGGCCAATCCTAAAAATTGGTAAAGATCAAAGGCTTTTGGTTGATTTAAAGACACGATATGATGGTGCTCAAGTACGCAAAATACGCTTATCTATGGTAAAATGACACAATGTGGAGGCCATATGCACAAGGATATAAAAACAGTATTACTTTCTGAAGATCAAATCGCAAAACGTTGTCAAGAATTGGGTCAAGAGCTCACAGAATATTATAAGCAGCTTGATGATATTCCGCTTGTGGTAACGATGTTGAAAGGTGCAGTGCCTTTTTTAGTTAACTTAATTAAATACATTGATTTGGACATTGAAATGGATTTCATGGCTGTTTCAAGTTATGAAGGAACGGAGTCCATTGGTGATGTAAGAATTTTAAAGGATTTAAATCGTTCCATTAAAGGTACACGTATTTTATTGGTTGAAGATATTGTGGATACTGGCAGAACTTTAAACACGGTCACTGAAATGCTTAGAAACAAAGGCGCAAGTGATGTGAAGATTGTCAGCTTATTGGATAAACCATCAAGACGAGTCATTGACATCGACGCTGACTTTGTAGGCTTTGAAATACCCAATGAATTTGTGGTTGGCTTTGGTTTAGATTTTAATGAGAAGTATCGCAATTTACCTTATGTGGGTATCTTGAAAGATGAATGTTATTTATAAAGGAGTAATTTAGTATGAGAAATCCAAAACTAGCTGCTTTAGTCCCCTATCTATTTGTGATTGTGGCAGTTTTAAGTTTAATGATGTTGAATTTTAATGCAGAGGTTAAAGAACTCTCGGTTTTTGAGTATCAGCAATTATTACAAGCGGACAAGGTTGAAAGCAGTAAAGTCACCATCAGCAATGTTGTGGTGAGTGTTGAAGGTTATTATAACGAAGGGGAAGATGTCTTACCTTACACGATAAAACTTCCTAACACTGAAGAATATGCCAATCTTTGGATGGAAAGAATCTATGAAGGATCCAAGACTGTACAAGTTATTGATGCTTATGAGACCAGTCCATTCTGGGAATTAATAGCCCAAGTTGTTCCATTTTTATTATTTGGTGCTTTTGCCTTCTTCCTATTATCTAGAATGAATGGTGGAAACAACAACAAAGCGTTTGAGTTTGGCAAATCGAAAGCTAAACTTGAAGGCAACATCAAAGTAAGATTTGATGATGTAGCCGGTTGTGATGAAGAAAAAGAAGAAATGCAGGAACTCATTGAGTACCTTAAGAATCCAAAGAAATTTGCGAAAATGGGTGCTCGTATTCCAAAAGGCGTTTTAATGGTGGGGGCCCCTGGGACAGGGAAAACACTTTTGGCAAAAGCCGTTGCAGGTGAAGCTGAAGTTCCATTCTATTCAATATCTGGATCTGATTTTGTGGAAATGTTTGTAGGGGTAGGTGCCAGTCGTGTTCGCGACATGTTTAAAAAGGCCACCCAAACAGCACCCTGCATTATTTTCATTGATGAAATTGATGCCGTTGGTCGTCAACGTGGAACAGGACTTGGTGGGGGTCACGATGAACGTGAACAAACCTTAAACCAACTTTTGGTTGAAATGGATGGAATTACAGATAATGCGGGTATTGTTATTGTTGCGGCAACCAATCGTCCGGACGTATTAGATCCTGCTTTGCTTAGACCTGGACGTTTTGATCGTCAAATTACAGTGAGTTTACCAGATCGTAAGGGACGTAAAGCGATTTTAAATGTTCATGCAAGAAATAAGAAGTTGTCACCAGACCTAGATTTGGATGCGCTCGCAAAACGTACCCCTGGATTTAGTGGAGCTGAACTTGAGAATGTTTTGAATGAAGCAGCTATTTTAGCGGTTCGTGAAGATTCTGAAGTGATCACCATGCATCATCTAGATGAAGCCATTGATCGTGTCATTGCAGGTCCTGCTAAAAAATCAAGAACATATACCGATAAAGAGAAGCGTCTCGTTGCTTATCATGAAGTGGGACATACCATTATTGGTCTTAAACTTGAAGCCAGTGATATGGTTCAAAAGGTGACCATTATCCCTCGTGGTATGGCGGGTGGTTATAATTTAATGACCCCTCGTGAAGAAACATTCTTACAAACCAAAACAGATTTACTGGCTAAAATTACTGGATTACTTGGTGGGCGTGTGGCTGAAGAAGTCTTCTTTAATGAAATTTCTACAGGGGCCTCTAATGACATCGAACGTGCAACACGGATTGCTCGTGAGATGGTTATGACTTATGGTATGAGTGACTTGGGACCCATTGAGTATGAACATGCGGGGGGTAATGTTTTCTTAGGAAGAGATTATAATGCTTCTCGTAATTACTCAGGACAAATTGCCTTTGAGATCGATAAAGAAGTACGTCGTTTGATCGACAGTGCTTACGATCAAGCGAAGAAGATTGTTTTGGAGAATAAAGATTTGATGGATAAAATTGTATTAGCCTTACTTGAACAAGAAACACTGACGGCTGAACAAATTGATAATATTGTCGAAGGTCGTGCTTACAATGAATTTCCTGTTGTTAAAACAGAAGAACCCCTAGTTTAGGGGTTTTGTGCGCTATGGATAC
>CAZHIG010000001.1:25260-27205 GCA_964532705.1 uncultured Erysipelotrichaceae bacterium | reverse complement strand
CTCTTGAAATTTGAGCTAACCCATCGCCGTCTTGATTTCCATAATTGGCAAAGTAGGCATGATTGCCTCCCTCAATGACTTGATAGCTAAAGCCTTCAAGTTTTTCGAAATCCAAGACGCCATCCTTTTCCCCCACTAAGATTAAAGAGGGAAGTTTAACTTCATTGATAGGATAGGCTGAAAGATAAATGATGCCTTGATAAAGGTCTGCATGTTTATCAAGATGGGCTGAGGCCATGGCACCCCCAAGGGAGTGCCCCATTAAATACCATTCTTTAATTTCAGGATAAGTTTCTACGATCTTTGATGCTGCATTGATATTAAATACAGCAAGATTAAAGGGCATATCAACTAAGAAAACATTGACGCCACTCTCTTGAAGTAGGGATGCCAGGTAAGCATAGGCTTCAACTTCGACTTTGCCTCCAGGGTATAAAATAATGGCTTGTTGTGAATCAGCTTTAAAACGATGAACATTATCAATGATTTCAACATCTTCATTTTGATAGACACTTAAGGCTAATGCATCCGCTCGATAAAAATCTAAGGCATAAACATAGAAGGCAGTAAAGAGAATAATTAACGATACACTAATAATGATAATGCTCTTTTTAAATCGTTTCATTACTCTTCAAACTTCAACATGTGTGAAAGTTTGTTTTGTTTGGTTTTTAAGTAATGTTCATTTTTCTCATTGTGATTGAGTTGAATGGGTACACGCTCAACAATCTCAATTCCATAGCCTGATAGGCCGACCAGTTTTCTAGGATTGTTGGTCATCAGCCTGAGTTGTTTCACATTAAGATCTGCTAGGATTTCAGCGCCTATTCCATAGTCACGCATATCGGCACCAAAGCCTAGAGCTAAGTTGGCTTCTACTGTATCTAAACCTTGGTCTTGAAGATTGTAGGCACGAATTTTATTGATAAGACCAATTCCACGACCTTCTTGTCTCATGTAGAGTAGAATCCCACGACCTTCTTCTTCAATGCGACGCATGGCCGCATCGAATTGTTGGCCACAATCACAGCGTAAGGAACCAAAGGCGTCCCCGGTTAAACATTCAGAATGAACTCGAATTAGGACGGGTTGACCATCGGTGATGTCGCCTTTAACTAAAGCCACATGATGTTCACTGTTGAGAATGTTTTCATAACCGATGATGGTAAATTCTCCAAAACGTGTTGGCATTTTAGCTTCGGAGGCACGTTTGATCATCGATTCATTTTGACGACGATAGGCGATTAAGTCTGATACCTTAAAGAAGGGGATCTTATTTCTTTCTGAATAACTTTGTAAGGCTTCACCTTTAAGTGGCATCTCATGCTCATCCACGATTTCAGAGATTAAACCCATGGCTAGTTTCTTAGCCAATCGACTTAAATCAACGACACTTTCAATGTGACCAGCACGTTTCAATACACCACCATAGCGAGCTTGCGTGATAAACAAGTGTCCTGGTTGAACAAAGTCAGTGCTGGTGCTTGAACCCTCAGTAATCTTTTGAATGGTCTTAAGATAAGCTTCTGCACTTTGATCTTCACTTAAGCCTTTAACAGAAAGAGTAACACTGTTGACCACTTGGTAGCGGTGATCATCAAAACTGGCTTTAAAGCCCATGTCGATGAGTTTAGAAGCTTCAAGGGAAAAGTGTAGAGTACTTTTGCCCACTTCTAAGAAGTGTTGCATTTGACTTAAGCTTAAATTTTGAGCTGGCGCAATGAGATGCGCTTTTGATTCTTCACTTTCATCATCAATCACAATCACGAATTCATTGTTTTTGAAGCGTTCAATCGCTTCTAAGGCTGTAATAATGTTCATTTTAGTTCTCCTTTTGAACTTGATATTCAATGATGATGTCATCATCATAGTTTCTAATCTTGGGTGAGTGTAGTTTGAGCGCTTGGCTTAAGTGTTCTATACCTTCACCTCCAACAAAACTCTT
>CAZHIG010000001.1:19640-25160 GCA_964532705.1 uncultured Erysipelotrichaceae bacterium | reverse complement strand
TCATGAACATAGGCCCGTGATTTCTCATTTGAGATCCATTGACTTTCACCTGTTTTGGTGGCGATTTTACCATCGACACTGATGGCTGCTTTGATAAGTATCTTGGGTCGCATCGGTCCTCCTAAATTAAAAAGCTCTTTACAGAGCCGATGAAAAGAAACTTCTTTCATCCAGACTTTACTGTCGCCATCCGATTTTAACGGATTCATGCCTTATAGGCTCGCGGGGTTTACCGCCGGTCAGGAGTTTCACCTTGCCCTGAAGTATGACTTTACTTTAGACCTGAGTGCACTCAAGATACAAGCAATATGACTTAAGGCTATAATAGAACTATGAAATTAAGACTTATGATTCTATTTTTCACATTCATCGGTTTAGGCTCAGTAGCTTTTTTAGACTATCAAGCGATGATAAATTATCAAGTCAATCCGATGATTGTGACTTTTGATGATCAAAGCATTTCATCTTCATCAGTAGATGTTGAACATAAACTTTTCTTTTCGATGATTAAACTCACTCAAGAAACGCTTTTTGAAGAAACACGTTTAACCATAAACTCGATCAGTCATCACATAGAGACGGCTTATCCAACCGATGTGAAGATCAGTTATTTAGATGAATCTTGGACTCAATCTTCAAGTGAAACCCTTCGATTTGAAAAGTCAGGACTTTATACCTTAGGATTCTCACTGGTTTCAAACAATGAAAAGCACACATTTTCTGTGATCCTAGATGTATTGGTAGAACCCATCATTGAAATTGATACATCAGATTTGTACCAAGGGGATGTGATTAAGGTTGAAATTTCAAATATCTTGGAAAACGATGTCATCGAGGTTGAGAGTCACTACAAGCCATCATTAATACTAAAATCAAATGATCAAGCCATTTTCTTTATTCCATTGGCGTATCGTGAAGCGGCGAAGCTTTATCCACTCACCCTTAAAATCAATGAAATTGAATTTTCATATGAACTTGATGTGCAAGCGTATGAATTTAAAGAAATCCATTTTACAGTACCAATCTCAACGGTTAGCAGTACAGTAGGGAATCAAGATGCGGTGATTGAATATCGTGAAGTGATCTATCCAACGTATGAGACAGCAGTCGAAGACTTGTATTTCGAAGATTCTTTTATAATCCCTGTTGAGAATGCGAGAATTTCTTCAAGCTTTGGTGAAATGCGCTTTGTGAATAATGCGACTACACCTACGCGTCACGCAGGCATTGATTATGCGATTGAATGTGGAACGCCTGTTAATGCATCCAATGCCGGATACGTAGAAGTCTCACAGTTTTTAACCATGATAGGCAACACCATTGTCATCGATCATGGTTTGGGTTTAAAAACCTATTATGAACACATGGAAAGCCTTGAAGTAGAAGCAGGTGAGCTTGTTGAGAAAGGCCAAGTCATTGGGTATGTTGGAACAACAGGCTATTCAACGGGTTGTCATCTTCACTTTCAAGCCATGATTAAAAATCAATCGTTTAATCCAGAAGCATTATATCTACTCAATTAAAAAGCCCTAACATTCATTTAGGGCTTTAATTAATAACGGTAGGTAAACATGTAAATCGGGAGGTCTTCTTCCTGAGACTAAATTACGATCTCGCACAGCGGCTTGATCAACCCAGGTTGCACCAGCATGCATGAGGTCATGCTTAATGCCAGGCGTTGAAGTGACAGTACGTCCTTTAAGAATGTCAGCTGAGGATAAAACCCAACCCGCATGACAAATTATGCCGATGACTTTGTTGTGTTGATCCATGTATTTTACAAATTCTAGAACTTGATCATAGCGTCTAAGTTTATCTGGTGCCCATCCACCAGGCACTAAAAGGCCATCATAGTCTTCAATATGAATGTCTTCAAAAGCAAATGGAACCTCAGTGCTTAATCCAAATTTGCCTTGATAGCTTCCTTTTTTAACAGCGGCTAAATCAACTTGAAAACCTGCTTCTCTAAGTCTAATCATGGGATAAAACAATTCAAGATCATCGTAATCTTCAGAAACTAAAGAGAGTATTTTTTTGTTTTGTGTGCTCATTTTATCTCCTTTTGTTTACCATACCATAAAACGATATGAGGACTTGTAAGGATGCTTCGACAATTTTCAACAAGGACTTGCTTTTTTTTGAAAGCGCTTTACAATAAAGTCAAAGTTAATCAAAGCGACAAGAGAAGCAAGAAAAGCACCTAAATGTTTTTCTTGTTTTTATTTGGAGGACAAAAATGGAAGATGTCATAATCATTGGAGCAGGAATCATTGGTTCCACGTTGTTTTATGAATTAAGTCAACAAGACTTAAAAGTACGAATTTTTGAGAAAAGAGCTGAAGCAGGACTTGATGTAACTGGCCACAATTCTGCGATTATCCATGCAGGGGTTGATCCCAAAGAGGGAAGTTTAAAAGCGAAATATAATCTAGAAGCATTTGCGTTATATCCTGAGTTTTGTAAAACACTCAACACGCCTTACCAAGAAATTCCAGCCTTAGTGTTGGCTTTTGATGATGAAGAAAGCAAGGCCTTAGACCTTTTGGAGGCTCGTGCTGTTTCACGAAAAATTGAGTACCAAAGACTTAAACGTGATGAAATCTTAGAACTCGAACCCAAAATTAACCCTTTGGTTGTAGATGCTTTGCGATTACCGAAAACAGCCATTGTTTCACCAAGTCACCTTGCTTCTCAAGCATTAAGTTTAGGAAGGCATTCATCTGCAAGGGTTCATTTAAATGAACGCGTCCTTGAGATTCAACAAAAAGAAGGATATTTTTGGATCAAAACCAGTAAAGAGATCTATCAAAGCAAAGTTGTCGTGAATGCGGCAGGCTTGTATGCCTCAGAAATTGAGGAACTCTTAGGAAAAAAGAGCTTTGAATTAAGATATCGAAGAGGGGAGTATCTTGTATTAACCAAAGAGATGTTGTCTTTATCCAAGCATATTCTATATCCAGTCCCAACAGAAAAAGGAAAAGGGGTTTTGTATGTACCTACAGTCGATCAAACAGTTTTGATTGGACCAAATGCTGTAGATGTTGAATCCATTTCTGATGATGTGGTTACCAACGAAGGCATCGAATGGATCAAAAAAGAAATCGAGAAAAAAATACTTGGGATAGAATACAAATATGAAATCGATCGATTTTCGGGATTAAGACCTCGAGTTGAACAGGATGACTTTATCATTGAAGAACACCCAGAAGTGAAAAACTGGATCAATTGTGTTGGGATAGAATCACCTGGCATTTCCAGTGCACCTGCCATTGCTAAAGATGTCGTTCAAAGAATTATTTTGCCAAAATTTAAAGAGATGGTTTAAAAGTTAAGAATTATGACTATGATAAATGAAGGAGAAATTATGATTGAGACCATTCAAAATCAAATCGCTATCCCAGTCATATCGAGTATGAAACGATTAGAGCTATTTATTCGAACCGATTTGACTTTGTGTGTGATCCAAGATGTTCATTTAGCCATGGTGGGGAATATGATCGCACTTTTACATAAGCACAATCGTAGAGCACTCATCCATATCGATATGATTCATGGTTTAAGCAATGATGAATATGGTGTGGAATACTTATGTCAGAGAATGTATGCCGATGGCATCATTTCAACCAAATCAAAAGTTGTTGAACACACCAAGAAAAACAAGAAATTGGCCATACAAAGAATCTTTCTTATCGATTCAAAATCCATTGAACGCGGTATAGAAACCATTCGAAAATCCAGTCCAGATGTGGTGGAATTGATGCCGGCTATTGCCTTTAACATCATCCCGAGTATTAAGGAACTTGTCAGTATTCCAATGATTGGGGGCGGCCTCATAAAAAATGAACAAGATGTTCAACAAGGCTTACAAGCAGGCTTCACGGCTTTTACCATTAGTGACCTTAGCTTATGCCAAACTGTACAGTCCTCAAAAAGTATAGATTGAAAAAATTTTCCAATTTTATCATTTCACTTTGATTTCATATACATGTAAGATGTAATCGGTTACAATATACTTACAAGTTAATCTTTCACTTAGAGACACCAGAGGAGCAGTTTGCATATTCTGGTGTTTTATATTTAGGAGGAAGTAAAATGTATGACGTATTAATTATTGGAGCTGGTATTAATGGAGGCTTATTGGCTCAAGCCTTATCGAAGTATGAACTGAAGGTCGCCTTGATTGAAAAAGACAATGATGTGGCCAATGAACAAACGGCAGCCAACAGTGCCATCATTCACTCAGGTCATGACCCCAAAAACAATACTTTGAAAGCACAGCTTAATTTAAGAGGGAATCATCTTTGGGAAGGGCTTAGTCAAGAACTCAAAATAGATTTTGAGCGAAATGGTGCCTTTGTGGTCGCGGTGAGTGAAGCTGAGCGTGAGCATTTGCATAAACTCTATCAACAAGCTATCGATCGCAAGATTGAAGCTAGACTGATGTCGTATGAAGAAGCTATCACATTGGAACCCAATTTAAGCGATGAAGTGATTGAAGTGTTGGATTTGCCCACTACGGGTATTGTGTCGCCATGGGAAGCAACCATTGCGGCTTGTGAAGATGCAGTGAACAATGGTGTAGAACTCTTTCTTGACAATAAAGTCGTGATGATTGAAAAAAAAGATCAGTATTTTGATGTAACCACCAACAAGTCTGTTTACCAGGCAAAGATTGTGATTAACTCTGCTGGGGTTTATTCAGATGATATCTATGCGATGGTTTCAAATCGTGTCCCGTACAGAATTACGCCAAGACGTGGTGAATATTATGTGTTGGACCGCTCTGAACATCCAGTGGTCTCAAGAACCATCTATCCTTTACCTTCAGATAAGGGAAAAGGGGTCCTGGTGGTTCCAACCATTCATAAGAACATTTTAATCGGACCCAATTCTGAAATCATTGATGATAAGGAAGGGATCGATAATACTTTAAAAGCATTGTCTTATGTGAAAAGGGAAACCTCTAAATGTGTTAAGAACATTCCATTTCATACGGTGATTAGAACCTATTCAGGTTTGAGATCATCCCATCTTGAATATGATTTTGTGATTGAAGAGGCGAAAGATGTTGAAGATTTTATTAATTTGATTGGCATTGATTCTCCTGGCATTTCTGCTGCACCTGCCATCACTGAATACGTAATTGAGAAGATTTTACGCAAGAAACTTGATCTTGTTGTTAAGGCTAATCGCATCGAAAGACGTCCTTGGGTGATTTTAAATCGCATGAGCGTCGAAGAAAAACAAACTAAGTTTGAAGAAGATCCACGTTTTGGACAAATGATTTGTCGCTGCGAATTAATCAGTGAAGGGGAGATTGTAGATGTAATCCATCGCAATGTAGGCGCAAAGACCATCAAAGCGGTGAAGCGAAGAACACGCGCTGGAGCAGGTCGTTGTCAAGGAGGGTTTTGTGAACCAAAAGTCTTGGCTATTTTGGCAAGGGAGCTCAATAAGAAACCTACTGAAATCCTTTTAGACTCAGATGAATCAAAGATTTTAGTTGGAGAAACAAAGGAG
>CAZHIG010000001.1:15921-19540 GCA_964532705.1 uncultured Erysipelotrichaceae bacterium | reverse complement strand
ATGGTTGAAGAAAAAGCGATTTCGTATAAACTCAACACGATGGTGATTCACATGCGCCAAGATAAAGTGATTGAATACGTTAATCCGGAAGAAGGCTATCAAACCATTAAAGCACAAGCCATCATTTTATCGATGGGTTGTCGTGAAAGAACCCGTGGTGCCATAGCGGTTCCAGGATATCGTCCCAGTGGTATTTGGTCAGCGGGTACGGCTCAACGTTATCTCAACATGGAAGGCTACATGGTTGGGAAAAAAATATTTATTCTAGGCAGTGGAGACATTGGCTTGATTATGGCGAGACGTTTAACTTTAGAAGGCGCACAAGTCTTAGGGGTTGCGGAAATTATGCCTTATTCCAATGGCTTACCTAGAAATGTTAAACAATGTCTTGAAGACTTTAACATTCCACTCTATCTCAGTCATACCATCAGTAAGATTGAAGGTCATGACCGTGTGAGTGGTGTAACCATTTCACAGGTGGATGAAAAGATGGCGATTATTGATGGGACAGAAAAACATTTTGATGTGGATACTGTACTCTTCTCAATTGGTTTAATTCCAGAAAATGCCTTAAGTGAAGAAGCGGAATTGGTCATGGATTTAAAAACCAGAGGTCCCAGTGTGGATGAATCCTATCAAAGTTCGGTGGAAGGCATTTTTGCGGCAGGCAATGTCTTACATGTTCATGACTTGGTTGACTTTGTGGCCCAGGAAGGCACGCGAGCTGGCATTGCAGCAGCAAAATATCTCAAAGATGAATTGGTGAAGAGCTATAGTTTCTCAACCGTAGCGCAACAAGGCATTGGTTACATCGTTCCCCAACGCATTCAAGCAGAGAATATAGATAAAAGCATTGAATTGTTGTTTAGAGTCAAAAAACAATATCGTAACGTCCATTTGGTCCTTAAAAAGGATGGTGAGGAATTTAAACGAATTCCAAAGAAGCATCTGGCACCTGCTGAAATGGAGAAGATTATTTTAGCGAAAAATGACTTGGTTGGAGTGAATTCAAATCTCAGTATTGAAGTGGAGGAAAGCGCATGACGAAACAAGAAATGATCTGCATTATTTGTCCGATGAGTTGTCATCTCGAAGTTGAATTAGATGAAAATCATCAAGTCAAAACCGTGAGTGGGAACTCTTGTCCTCGTGGAGATATTTATGCACGAAAAGAATTAACAGCGCCCACACGCATGGTCACCAGTACCGTGAAGATTAAGCATGCGTTGTATTCAAGACTGCCTGTGATTACCTCAAGTGATATTCCAAAGCAACGCATGTTTGATTTGATGGCTTTAATTGCAGACGTTGAGTTAGAAGCACCTATACGAGTCAATGATGTGATCATCGAAAATGCATTGGGACTTGGGGTGGATGTGATCGCTTCTAGAAGCATGGAGCGTATCTGAATGTCAATTCTCGATAAAGCCTATCACCAAAAAATGGAGCTGCAGTCAAAACGCAATATTCTGATTGTGGATGATGATATGACTTTACTGAGCAAACTTGTGATGCAATTTAAATTGGATCACGATATTGGTACTATTTTTGTTGCACACAGTGCTCAAGAGGGATTGAAGATCATTGCTAAGTCACATGTAGACTTGTTGATTTTAGACATGGTTATGCCGTATATGGATGGCATTGCTTTCTTAGAGTATTGTCAAAATCATCAGCTGATTAATCAAACTAAAGTGATTGCGATGGGTGAGAACATTGATCAAAATCTTGTTTTAGAGGCCATCAATATGGGGGCAAGTCATTTCTTGTATAAACCTCTAGATCTATCTATTTTGGTTTCAAGATCACGTACTATCTTAAATTTAAAGCAAGATCATTCAACCCATGAGGTGTCTTTAGATATCTTTGCCTTAAGGACTCTCTTATTAGATAGTGGATTACCGGTGCACACCCTAGGGTATAAGTATTTCTTGGAGGCAGTTAAATTTGTTTTGATGGAAGAACTTGAAGTCTTTTCCATCACCAAGAGCATTTATCCCTATGTCGCATCAATTTTTCAAACCAGTGGTTCAAATGTTGATAAAGCGATGCGCCATGCCTTGACTTTAGCTTATGACCAAAACTCAGAGAATCTTTCTCATTTCTTAAGATTGATGAATTACAAGGATTACACAAAGAAACCTTCTAACTCTGAATTTATCAGTTTAATCCTTGAAAATTTAAGGCAATCCAACGGATTTCAAAGTCTCAAGTCGTAAATTGTCGCGCGCTCATTTAGAGAATGTAAGCGCTTCAATATAAAATAGAATTGAACTTTAAAGGTTCGCACTAGAATTGGTTTGAACCCAAAAGATTGGGTCAACATACTTAGCATATATGCTAAAAGAAAGGAGATTTATGAAGTTTTTTAGAAGTGTATTAGGGTACGCCATCGCAGGGATGTTTGTCATGTCTGTATGGGGACCTATGGCTTCATTGGAGTCGTTTGGAATCATCGGTGGTTGGTTCGCAGCATTCGTTATCATTGCTCCAATGTGGTTCTTAAACCACTTTGTAGGGTTAATCCCTCATGATGCAGACTCAGGTTTTGTGGATCAAGGGGTTGGGATTGGGATTGCTGGTGTATTCCGTCAAGTCTTTACCGCTGGTAATTTAGACGGTTTGATGGCATCTTTACCAACTCTAGGACTTGTTGTTTTAGGTGGTGCTCTTGGAGGCTACGTTGCCGCTAAGATTGAAGAAAATATGGAGGCAAAATAATGACGATTCAACAAGCGATTGCGACTGTTGCAGGCGCATTTATATTTCCATTCTTACTACGTTTACTTTGGGGTAAACTCATGGAAAATTTTGGAACCTTTGGGGGTTGGCTCGCAGCTGGCTTTCTAATTGGGACCACATGGGCTTTAAACCATGGTGTTGGCTTAATTCGTCAAACTGGAGATGCTTGGATTGATATGGCTTTTGCAGCCGGTACTGGTTTACTAGTAGCATCTGTTGTTCGCGGTGGTAGTTTTAGCAAAGCTGTTCCTAACCTTTTGGCCGCTGTCGTAGGTGGTGTTTTAGGTGGCATGCTTCTTGCGTTTGGTTTAGCATAATCAATTAAATCAATAAGGAGGTACTTGTGGAAAAGTACGTATTAGCCATTGATGCTGGGACTACCAGTAATCGTGCGATCATCTTTGATCAACAAACCAATATTGTAGGTGTTGCTCAAAAAGAATTTACTCAAATTTTTCCAAAACCAGGATGGGTTGAACACAATGCCAATGAAATTTGGACAACAGTTCTAGCTGTTTTGGCAGAAGTTTTACAAACAACACGTATTAAACCAGAACAAATTGCGTCGATTGGGATCACCAATCAACGTGAAACAACGGTTGTTTGGGATAAAAATACTGGATTACCTGTGTACAATGCGATTGTTTGGCAAAGTCGTCAAACCGTAGGAATCTGCGATGAAATCAAAGCAGCAGGCCACGAAAAGATGTTCAGAGATAAGACGGGTCTTGTTGTTGATGCCTATTTCTCTGGTACTAAAGTTAAATGGATTTTAGATCATGTTGAAGGCGCAAGAGCCAAGGCTGAAAATGGGGACTTATTATTTGGGACCATTGATACTTGGTTGGTTTGGAAACTAAGTGATGGGGCAGCTCAC
>CAZHIG010000001.1:0-15911 GCA_964532705.1 uncultured Erysipelotrichaceae bacterium | reverse complement strand
CTGCTTCACGCACCTTAATGTACAATATTTATGACCTTAAATGGGATCCAGAACTTTTAGAAGTTCTAAAAGTTCCAAGCAAAATGTTACCAGAAGTTAAACCTTCTTCGTATCAATACTGCACAACAGCTTCTTATCATTTCTTCGGTCAAGAAGTTCCTATTTCAGGGATTGCTGGTGATCAACAAGCTGCACTCTTTGGTCAAGCTTGCTTCAAACCTGGCATGGCTAAGAATACCTATGGAACTGGTAGTTTCATGTTGATGAATACAGGCGAAAAAGGCATTGCTAGTAAGAATGGATTATTAACGACATTGGCATGGGGCATTGACGGTCGCGTTGAATACGCGCTTGAAGGTTCAATCTTCGTGACTGGATCTGCTGTACAATGGCTACGTGATGGTATGAAAATGTTTGAAGCTGCACCAGAATCTGAAGCAATGGCAACGGCTGTTGAATCCAGTGATGGTGTCTATATGGTTCCCGCATTTGTTGGTCTAGGAGCTCCATATTGGGATGACAAAGCACGTGGTGCAATCTTTGGATTAACCCGTGGTACAACCCGTGAACACATTGTTCGCGCAACCCTTGAATCGATTGCTTATCAAACACGTGATGTTTTATCCGCGATGGAAATTGATTCAGGCATTAAATTGGCTGCTCTTAAGGTCGATGGCGGCGCGGTTAAGAATAACTTCTTAATGCAATTCCAATCGGATATCTTAGGGGTTCCAGTAGATCGTCCTGTCGTTCAAGAAACCACAGCTTTAGGGGCTGCATTCTTGTCTGGCTTGGCTGTAGGCTATTGGAAATCAACCGATGAAGTAACCAACAATTGGAAACTTGACAATCGTTTTGAGCCTAAACTGAGTGAAACAACCAGAAATGGTTTATACAAAGGTTGGCAAACAGCTGTTAAAGCGACACAAGGCTATAAACCTGAATAATGCTTAAAGCGTAGCTTAACCGCTACGCTTTTTTTAAAGGAGTTTGTTATGATCAGTATCATTTTAGTTTCTCACAGTTCTAAAATCACTGAAGGTCTTAAAGAGATGATTGAAGAAATGACTGGTAAACACGAGAACATTAAAATCTTCTCGTGTGGTGGTATAGATTCAGAGCGTCTAGGAACTGATCCAATGTTTATTTTATCAACCATCGAGTCTGTTTCTAAAAGTGAAAGGATTTACCTATTTGGTGACATCGGTTCAGCAATATTAAGCATTCACTCAGTTTTAGAGCTGATTGAAGATGAACATTTAAAAGAGAAGTGTCACTACATCGATGGTCCGTTGGTTGAAGGGGCCTTTGTGGCGAGTGTTCAGTGTATGGTCGATTCAAGTCTAGAAGCTGTAGAACGAGAAGTTAATCAAGTAAAAAGCCATTCGAATTGAATGGCTTTTCTTTTATGCGTTTTCTAATAAACTCTTAAAGAGTAAACCAGATGAATAAGAACCCGGGTCGATGTGCCCTATGGAGCGATCGCCCAAATAAGCAGCACGTCCTTTTGTGGCTTTTAGTGGTTTCGTTGCTTCCACATAGGCATCCACCATAGTGGCTGTTAACGTACCATTCTTGAGGGATTCAATAACAGGCAACCAAACATCCACCATTGTTTTTTCTAAACGTTGCGCTTTTCCGCGAAGCATGATGGAATCAATGCCTGCTTGAAGAGCATCAGCAAGCTCAAGAAGCGTATAGTCTTTGTCTTCGACCATAACCTTAGCCATCGCAAGAAATGCAGATCCATAAAGGGGGCCAGAAGCGCCGCCTACTTTACTTAACAAAGTCATGCCTAAGAGCTTGAGTTCATCTTGAATGGTATTGGTTTCTTTAGCACCTTTGGCTTCAAGATAAGCGCTTAAACCTTTAGACATGTTGAATCCATGATCTCCATCTCCGATGGCATTGTCAAGATCACTGATGTATTCCATTTCATCATTGACCACAGTTGCCCATTGTTTAAACCATGTCTCGACCTGTAGTTTATTCATAAAAAATTACCAAGCTGCAACTTCAACTTCTTGATTGAGGTATTCAAGCCATTTTGGATCTTTTAATCTTAGAAGTGTCAGTGAAATCCCTTGCATTTCAATTGAGGTCATTTTATTTCCGATGACTTTTTTAGGCACTTCAATGTGATCGGCTTTGAGTAAATCTAAAACATCATTCATGAACACATATTGTTCCATTAGTGGGGTTCCACCTAAGCCATTTACGAAAGCAACCACTTTCTCACCAGCACTAAGTTTGAGTTCAGCTTTGATCTTGTCATAGAATTCTTTTGCCATGACTTTGGAAGATTGTAGCTTAGCACGACGATAACCAGGTTCACCATGGATCCCTAAACCAAATTCGATTTCATCATCACCAAGTTCAAATCCAGGTTTACCCGCTTGAGGAACGATCGCTGGGGTTAATGCTAAACCAAGGGTTGCCATTTCTTTAATGACTTTTTCACTTTCAGCTTTAACTTGTTCTAAACTTGCACCATTTTCTGCGAGGGCACCTAAAATCTTATGGACTAAAACGGTTCCAGCAACACCACGTCTACCTTCGGTCCAAGTTGAACCTTCTACAGCGATATCATCGTTGGTAACAACATAATCAACTTTAATATTATCGTTTTCTTCAGCCATTTCTTTAGCCATCGTAAAGTTGATCACATCGCCTGTATAGTTCTTGATGACCAAAAAGACACCAGCTCCTTTGTCAGCAGCTTTAATGCCTTCATAAACTTGATCAACGGTTGGGGATGTGAAAACATCACCACAGACTGCTGCACTTAACATGCCTTTACCTACAAAACCAGCATGTGAGGGTTCATGGCCACTACCACCCCCTGAAATCAAGCCAACTTTGCCTTTGCCTTCATAGTTTCTTGCAACTACTCGGCTATCGTCCACGCGATGAACGATGTCTTCATGAGTCGCTACAAAACCACGAATCATTTCCTCGACAACATCTTCAGGACGATTAAGAATTTTTTTCATACGAATTTTACCTCCTTTTTGTGATGAATTCGTATTTACACTCAGACGAGTGTATACGTTTACATTATAAAAAGGTTAGTAAAAAGTTTTGATGTTTTTGGCCAAGATGTCGCATATTGTCGCATCAAAAAGCAGTCAATTTATGACTGCTTTTTGAACCAACTTTTGATGAATTCAAATTCTTCTTGGGTGATCTGATGACCTTGAAAGCTTTCATATAAAGTAACATGAGCCTGTTTACTTTCTAAGTGTTCTTTTATTTTAACTGCTTTTTCAAAGGGACAAATGGGATCATTTTGTGCAGCGCTGATCAGAACTTCATGTGAGCTTAAGTTTGGTCCATTGTGATGGATTGGAAACATGGGATGGAGTAGGGCAGACTTTACGAATAAATCATTATAAAAGAATAGAATACTGGCAATCATATTGGCTCCATTGGAGTAACCTAAAGCATAGGTTTTGCTTAGCTCAAATGAATATTCTTTGGATAATTCAATGATGTCTTGATGAATTTGATGAGTTCTTAACGTGAGATCTTCTTCATCAAAAATACCCATTGCTTTACGTTTGAAGAATCGATTTTGACCATGTTCATTGACTTCACCCCTGAATGAGAGAATATTTACTTTTAACTCTAAGGCTTTAGCGAATTCGATCAGGTCGTATTCATCTCCGCCTGTTCCATGAAATAAGACAAGTGTATGATCTGCAGCTTCAAAGGGGATGTATATATGTTTAATCATGATTTTTACCTATTTTTTTGAGGAGATTTTGCAGTTGAATTTCTTCATTAGGGCTGAGTTTATCTAGTTTTTCACGCATGTGGCTTAGATGTGATGGATAGGATTTTTCTATGAGCTCTCTTCCAGCAATACTAAGATCAAGCATAACCATACGTTGGTCTTGCTGTGGATTGCTTCTAAATACAAGCTTCTTAGACTCCAGTTGATCCATCACATAAGTCATGGAGGAGGGCGCAATCAATACTTTTTCTTTGAGTGAGCTTGCGGAGAGTGGACCTAAATGAAAGAGTGCTTCAAGTACAGCGAACTCGCTTACGCTCAATCCATAATTCTTTACATCCTTTTTGATTTCTTCATGAAAGGCATGTGTGGCTCTAAAAAGAATGGTTAACGTTTTGAGATCATTCATTGTATTCTTTCTCAAAAACTTTAGTTGATCGTACCGTATCAATGGGTCGAACAACAGATTCGACATAAGCTCTTTGACTTCTGAATTTTGGGGGAAGTGCTAAGATTTCACCTAAGTGTTCGATATCTTCTTCATCATCAATAAAACCTGGTCCATCGGTTGCGAATTCAAAGAGTATGTTTGGATAGAGTCTTGTATACAGTGACTTAAAGTAGAAACGATCCACTAAGCCTGAATGATACAAATGATTCTTATTTAAAGCATTAATCCAATCCTGGATGGCTTCTAAGTCATCCACTCTAAAGGCTACATGATGTACGCCTCCATAACCTTGTGAAGCTCGATGAGGTCTTGGATCAAGTTCTAGGAAGACTGATGCACCATTCCCTCCTTCACCCATTTCATAGACAAAGTATTTATCATCTTGAGTGATCAATTTCATACCCATAAACGATGTGAGTACATCCCCCATGGTTTCGACATTGCTTAGTGTCATAAAGACAGGACCTAAGCCCGTAATCCCATATTCGTTTGGTATGGGTCCTTTACGCCACACTTTGCCAGGGGCTACACCGGCTACGTTCTCATCAGAAACTAGTGCATAACGTTGTTGGTCAAAGTCTTCGAAAAAGACCATCTTTCTACCCGCTATGACTCTAATGGGTTCAAAATAGACCGCTTTTTGCGAAAATCTTTTCATCCAATAGTTTAATGCTTCATCGCTAGGGACTCTCAAACCAATTCTTGAAATCTCATTGGTTCCTCTTTGATTGGCAACACTGTTTGGAAAATCAAAGAAGGTGACATCTGTTCCTGGAGATCCTTCTTCATCTGCAAAAAACAGATGGTAAGCTTGGATGTCATCTTGATTCACTGTCTTTTTAACCAAACGCATACCTAGAATATAGGTAAAGAACTGATAGTTTTTTTCTGCACTGCTTGTAATGGCAGTAATATGGTGTAAACCTCTTAATGGACGCATAGTAAGTCCTCCTATGTCATTATATTATTTCGAATTCGAAATAAATTAAAGAAAAATGCTCATCGTTTATTTTCAAAGATAAGGTTTGACTAAATTTATTGATAAACGATAAAAAGTTATTGATAATCAATAAATTTTTACTATAATGAAGACATGAAAGAATCGAAATTATGGATTTATGTATTACAGGCTTCATTATTGGTCATAAGTATAGCTTTACTTATTTTGATCAGCCTATTTATTGTCGAGGTCTTACGATTTTCAATTGTATTGTTTCCTGCAATTGAATTGATGCGATGGCCAATGTTGGCTTTGCTTCTTTTATCAGATTTCTTATTTATTTCCATTGTTTTTAATGGGATCAGAATACTCTTTGATTTCTCAAAAGATCAAGTTTATTCAACAGTGACCATTATAATTCTTAAAAAAGCCTATCTAAAAGCATTGATAATAACAGGAATATTTATGGCTTTCTTGCCATTTTTCTATATTGCTGCAGAACTTGATGATGCTCCAGGTCTTGTACTCGTTGGCATCTTTTTAGTGAGTCTCGCTTTTGCTTTAGCCCTCTTACTTAAAGTGTTTAAGAAACTGGTTCAACAAGCTTTAACATTAAAAGAAGAGAATGATTTGGTGGTCTAATGTCGATTAAAGTTAATTTAGATGTCTTAATGGCCAAAAGAGGCATTAAACTCAATGAACTTTCAGAGAGGATAGACATCACACAAGCTAATCTTTCCATTCTTAAAACGGGTAAAGCAAAAGCCATCCGTTTCAGTACACTTGAAAAGTTATGCGAAGTTTTAGACTGTGAAGTCAGTGAGCTTTTGATGTATGATAAATCTAAATAAAGAGGATATGATATGCCATTTGGACACATTGAAGATTTAGAGAATAAAGTGGTCAACAACCCACTCGCAGACAAAGCAAAAATGAGAGTATTGGTCGGTCCTAATGAAGGTTGGGATTCTCATGTCATGCGTGTCTTCGAAGTCGAGGCGGGTGGATATACACCCAAACATCAACATGATTGGCCACACATTAATTATATTTTAGAAGGAGAGGGAACTTTATTGATTGAAGGTGAACTTCAAACCATTAAAGCAGGACATTATGCCTATATCCCATCCAATACGCTCCATCAATTTAAAGCTTCAGAACATTTAGGCATTAAGTTTATTTGTATGGTTCCTAAAGAGAACCATTACTAAGATCTAAATAGAGTTCTTCAAGCGTGGCTAAAGCCCACGCTTTTTGTTTTTCATCATCAAGTGAGATGAGGGCTTTCCATAAAGCCCATGCGGCTGATCTGAGCCAAGTGTCTTGATCTATGTTGAGTAAATTTCTAAAATGAATGCGTTCATTTTTCTTGAAGTACGTCCAGGCCATTACATAATCACAGGCAGGATCGCCTAATCCACAAGATCCAAAATCAATGCAAGCAATAAGTTTACCAGATCGAGTCAGTAAATTATTGACAGCGATATCCCCATGGACAAAAACAGGTGTTTTTTCCCAATGGGATATTAAGGCTCGATTCAGTAAGTCTTCTAATTGTGTGCGTTTATCTTGATTTTCAATGTTGCGTAAATGTGAACGTGTTTCATCTTCGTAAACAGAAATGTGTGCCCCTCGATAAAAATTGTGTTGACCACACAACCATTTCTCATCGATGGGACAAGCTCTTAGCTCTACTAAAAAAGTGGATAGTGCTTCCACAAGTTCGAAAGGGTTGATCGTTGAAGTACTTAATACATCCCCATCTATCCAAGTGTAAATACCGATGTTCATCGGGAAATGAGATCCTTTCTCAATCAGCAAAACAGGTCTTGGGACTTCTAATGATAGTCTAGAATAAATCTTGGGAAGGACTTCACATTCTTTGATTACTTGTGAAGCATATTCAAGCTCAGAAGGAATTCTTAAAACATAGCGATGTCCCATACGATAAGATTGATGATCGTGACCTTGAGGAGATACTTCTGACAGTTTTAAGTTTGAAAACTCAGGGTAAAGTGTACACACATGTTCAATAATTTGAGTAAGAGGAATCTTCATAAAACAAGCATATCATTGTGTGTCTTAATTGTGAAAAAGTCTTCATGAAGCTTTCACTTAAAATGCTTGCTTTGATGCTTGTTGGTGCTATGATGAAGATACCCTTTAGGTTGAGGATGATATGTCAAATCATACAATAATAAGATGAAATGTGGCCATCCTTGATGAAGCCTAAAGAGATGGGCGTCTAGAAAAACTAGACGCTCTTTCTTTTGGAAAAACATTCCATTTTATAAATTGTAAGGATAATAAAATTTCAATCCCTTATAATGATTCAGGATGGTAATTAAACTATGATAAAAGTCATTGCGATGGATATGGATGGGACTTTATTAAATTCAAGTCACGTCATTTCTTCTAATACAAAAAAAGTTTTACTTAAAGCTCAAGAAAAGGGCATTCATTTGATCTTGGCATCAGGTCGACCTCTACCTGGTTTAAAGCATCAGGCTGAAGTCATCGGTTTAAACAAAAGTAATTTAAGTTATTTAGCATACAATGGGGCAATCATGGTGGATGCGTTGAGTGATGAAGTCTATTTTTCAGATACTTTAGAACTTGATTTAGCCAATCGTTTGATTCAACATTTTAAAACTCTGAATGTGAATTTGATGATCAATGAAAATGACATTCTACATGTCTCATCTAAAGATGGGGTCAATGCTCAACATGAAGCCATGTCAAATGGCTGTATCTTAAACATAAACCCTTTTGAATCGATTGATTTTAGGCCCCATAAGATACTTATTTCTGAAGAACAATCAAGATTGGATGCCATTATTCCTTTACTCACAGAACCTTTTAAAGACGAGGTTGATTTTGTGAAGAGTGCTCCTTTCTATCTTGAATGCTTAATTAAAGGTGAAAATAAGGGAAAAGGTTTGAAACACTTTTGCGATCTTAAAGGCATTTCTCTTGAAGAAGTCATCGCCTTTGGGGACAATTATAATGATCAACAACTGATTGAAACTGCAGGTATAGGCGTTGCCATGGGGAATGCTGTACAAGCGCTAAAGGACATTGCAGACCTTGTTACTACATCAAATGATGAAGATGGAATTGCTAAAGTGTTGCTTGAAAGGGGAATAGTATGATTACGGTTGGAACATTAAGCTTTAATCCTCAAACGGATGATGTTGAAAATATCAAAAGAGCGATTGAATCCTTCATACCGACAAAAAAAGATAAAATCGAAGTTGTATTAAAAGACTTTACTTTAAACCAAGAGGCAGTGAGAAATCTTTACCTACCTTTGGTTCGATATGCTCAATCCCTTAAAAAAGATGTGTATTGTATTATGCCGCATACCATGGCTTCACATTTAACGCGTAATCAAAAACTCATGTTTGTTGATCCAGCATTTCTCAATGAATTTAAGTTTAAACGGATTGAGTTTACATTACCTTATCATCCAAAATATAAACCAAAGTTTGTAAAAACATCCTCAGATTTATGAGGATGTTTTTTAGTTTAATTGAATGACGCCAAAAGGACGTATTCTTACTTCGAAGAGGGCGTCGGATCCATAGATGGGATCTAGGATGTTTTTGAGTTCCCCTAGTTTTGAGTCGGGCACAACCATCAATAGTGTTCCACCGAATCCGCCTCCATGAACACGATAAGCACCTGTATCTTTTAAAACTTTTTCAACACAGGCAAGCGCTAAAGCTAAGGGTTGTTGGTCTGATTTTGGATGAAGAATGTTCTTTAAATACATATAAGAGGAATGGCCAGACTCTATCAATCCTTCTCTAAAGCTTTCACTGTTATTTTTTAAGATAGATTCTTTAATGGTATGGACGCGTTCAATTTCTGAAAAGTAATGATGAGCTCTAAGAATAGCTTGAGTTGAAAGCTTCGTGTTCAAAATACTTAAGTTGGAGTAAAAATCACTGGCTTTAACGCGTGATAAATGTTCAACATTAAAAGTTTTAGATACTGACTTTAAATCATCTGTGATTTCAGCATAAGCTTCTGATAAATCAGCATGTGATCCACCCGTTTGCAACAAATATAAATTTTGATTCTTTAAAAGAGTTTCAAATTTTAAAGTTTCTACCTTAGGGTTCATTTGATCAAAAAAATCAATGTGTACAAAACTTCCTTGAGCAATGGCCATTTGATCCATTAAACCACAAGGTTTATTGAAATAAATGTTTTCAGCATATTGTGATACTTGAGCCAATTCAGTTCTTGAAAGGGTAGACTCATTTAATAGGTCATTAAAGATGGCTGCAATTAAGACTTCAAAGCTGGCGGAAGATGATAAACCTGATCCTGAAAATACATTTGAACTCACAACTGCATTGAAGCCTGAAATATTTCCTGTCTTTTCGTAAAAACCTTTAGCAATGCCTCTTATTAATGCCATGGAAGTATAGTATTCTTCTTCTTTAATAGACAAGTCATTTAAATTGACTGGATCAATTTTGTAGCCTTCAGCATCCAAATAAACACAATTGTCATGATTTAATTCTACAAACGCAATCGTATCAAGATGAATGGCTGCAGCGATGACTTCGCCTAATTGATGATCGGTATGATTGCCACTGACTTCAATGCGTCCAGGAGAAGAGAAAATAAAGGTGTTTTTGCTATTCGGGAATTTTTCAATAAAACGATTAAATTGTTTTTGATAACGCTTCTTTTGTACAGTGAGTTGATTTGGACCATAGATTTGTTGAACCCATTGGTTAAAGTCTTCACTCTCTAAAAAAACATTCACATCACTTGTTTTCATTTGTGATCTCCTTGAACTGGTATTGGATGGTGTTTATTCGACTTGTATTGGCTTTTAATATAGGAGCAATCGTAGGATCAAAATTGATGCTGTTTGGGACATGATGACACTCAAAACAGATACCACCATTTTCATACAAGAAGTCGGAATTTAACACAGACGTTTTCGCTAAGTAATTTCCAGTATAAATATGAGCACCTGGTAAATCTGTATTTATGCTTAGACTCAAATCTTCGACTTTGAGTTGAATAAAATGAGATTTGTGTGGGTCTCTAAGGAAAAAATGGTCTAACCCTTTCGCTGAAGTGATTTGTGGGTGCGTAGAATTTAATACTTTACTTAGTTTAGTATCCTTATTTGTTGAAAATCCGATATCTTCTACATCGTATTTAATTGATTGTGTACATCCACTTTGGTCAACTCCATAAAATGAATGTGATGATACTTTTAGTTGATGATTTCTAATGGAGTCGCTATGTTTAGGATTTAAATTGAAATAGGTATGAAGCGTTGGGTCGACCAATGAGTCTTCATCAACAGTACTTATAAACTCAAGCAATAAAATATCTTGTTTTAATGTATATCGAATTTTGAGCGAAAGTTGGCCAGGATAAGCACTTTGAGGATCATCTTTGGTTTCAAAAACTAAAGAATCATTCTCGAAAGAATGATTAAAATCAACGAAACTTAATCCTTGTCTCCCGCCATGTAGATGGTGTGGAGAAGCATTTATATCTAATTCATAATCAAGATTATTGAGGCTATACTTGCCGTTTTCAATTCGATTAGCGACTCTTCCAATGATGTTTCCAAGATAAAAATTCTGTTTTTTGTGAGCATCTAAATCGGTAAAACCACATACACATTCACGATTTAATGGTTTATAGATCAATGAAACCAAACTGGCACCATATTCAAAAAAACTGGCTTTTAACAAATCATTTTCCAAATAAAGCAGTGAAGAAGGCGCTTTCATATTTTTAGTATAGCATCGCTAAATCTAGCACCACAATAAGATTTACACCGTATAATAAATTTGTGAACACAAAGTTATATCAAATTCTTATCGCCGATGACGAAGTAGAAATTGCCCAAAGACTTTCCAAATTTATTACTCCAGAGTCTGGATTTGAAGTAGTAGGGACTGTTCATAATGGTGCAGATGCTTTGGAATTTATTGAAAAGCATCCCATTGATGCACTTTTGACGGATATTCAAATGCCATATGTAACAGGTATTGAGTTGGCTAAACATCTCAAGAATTTGTATCCAAAAATAAAGCTTGCATTTATCAGTGGATATGATGAATTTACTTATGCGAAAGAAGCAATACATTTGGATGTTGTTTCGTACTTGCTTAAACCCATTGATCAACAAGAACTTTTTATTTTTCTGTCTGACTTAAAAAAGAAGCTTGATGAAGAACATGTCACACTTTTCAATCAAGAAAAATTAGATTTTATCTTCAAGGAGAATCGTATAGCTTTAATTGAAAATCAATTTAATCGATTGATTCATGCGCCAACTCTACAAAGTTATGATTTGCAACGATTTAAAGTTTATGACATCTATTTAGAGGAAGGACAGTTTGTTACTGGAATTCTAGAGATTGATGTGCATGCAGACTTCTATGAAGGTGAATATTTAAGAGTGTTCTTATCAAATCTCTTAAACAAGAAATTCTCATTAAGCTACAAGGTATATACGTTTAATAGTCCCTTTGGTTTAGTATTTATTGTTCACAACTCTAACATCGATGTATCTGATTTTGAAAGTCGACTTCAAGAAATTGTACAAACTAAAAATGAATATTCTGATATTTTGATTAAAATTGGTATCTCTGAAGTTTTTTCACCATTTACACAGTTTCAAAAAAGTATCCAACAAGCCAAAAAAGCCCTCAGTTTTTCTTCTTATTTAAATGTAGGAGTGCTTATTTTTTATCGGGATATGGTTAAAAAAGAAACGCATGAACTAAAATTAAGTTCAACCGATTTGGAAATACTGAATACGGCTATTCGTTATGGAAGTGATGAGGACATCCATCAAGCCATCGATAACCTGTCACAATTAGAGCGTAGACAAAATGAAAAACTATTGATCAATCAAAACTATCTAATATCTATCGCAAATGTCATTCTAAACTATGTTGAATCGATTAACTTAGAAGACTCTGATCTGTTACCAAAGAGTCTTCTTGATGAACTTAAGCAACATCATCAAAACTTAGATCTATATGATTATTTAGAAAAATTGGTGCTTTCTTTAAAATCAGAATATCTAAGAAGTTCCCAACTTGGTTCAAGTGACCTTTTTAATGAGGCATTGATCTATTTGGAAAAAAACTATATGAATCCAAATTTAGGGATGGACATTTTGTGTGAGCATCTAAACATCAGTGTTTCCTATTTAAGCACTCTATTCAAAAAACATTTGGATTCTAGCTTCAATAAAGAGTTGGTCAAAATACGCATGGAGAAAGCCAAAGATCTTTTACGTTTTAGTCCCAAGAAAATCTATGAGATCGCACAAGAAGTGGGTTACAACGATGTGTACTACTTTAGCCATAGCTTTAAGAAATACAGTCAAAAAACACCAAAGGATTTTAGAAATGAAGCGTAAGCTCGATCAAATGACCATTGGTCAAACCATTTTTATGGTTTCAACGTTAATTGTTGCTAGTTTGGTATTAATCACAGCCATTATCATGCAGGTGATTTTCTTCTCTCGTCTAGATAAGTTGATTGTGGATACCAGTAAAGAAATCAACAAACAAGTCATCCTTAACTACGAAGCATATTTTTCCAATGTTATTGAAACATCAAACTCATTACAGGAATACATTGTGATTTATACAAAGGACAATGACCTTAATCGCCTTGAAGAACTTTTTGAATCAAACATTAAAGCACAAGCAAACATAAAAAACATCAGTCTTATTTCTGATACGGGCAAAATCATAGCTTCCAGCATCACTGAGAAAACAAGCCTAGATTTAGAAGAAACTTCATGGTTTTACGAAGCGCTTCGTTATCCTGATATACATCATTTTAGTTCACCACATTTAGAAGATGTAATGCTTGGTGGGAGTGAGGAAGTCATCAGTGTATCTAAACGTGTAGACTATTTTATCAATGGTCTTTCACAAAAAGCGGTTTTGGTGATTGAACTAAGAACTGAAGAACTTAGTTTGATCGCAAATCGCACAAACCTGGGCAAACTTGGGCATATTCTGATCACAGACAGTGAGAATCGCTTGGTCTTTGATTCATCACTAAGTTGTTTAGACGATCGCTGTCAAAATATCGCTTTGGTAAAAGAAATCGTTCTTGGTGGCAAACTGATTAAGTACCAAGGTTTAAATATGTATGTGAGTGTCAATACTTTGCAGGATACAAGGTGGAAAATAACAACTTTAATTAATGTTGATGCAAGTGTTAAAACCAAACAAGAAATTTTATTATCAGTTATTGTTGCTTTTATCATTACATTGGCTGCTATTGCATACATATCATCGTGGATGTCTCAACGTATTACCCATCCTATGAATGACTTAAAGAAACATATTGAGAAACTTGAAACAGGAGATTTTGAAGCTCAAGTTACTGTCAGCGGTCAAAAAGAAGTGGTGCATTTAGCTGATGCGTTTAACATCATGAGTAATAAAATTCATGAATTGATGCAGGAAATTATTGAAGAACAAAATGAGAAACGCAAGACACATTTTATTGCTCTACAAAATCAAATCAATCCTCATTTTCTCTACAATACTTTAGATTCAATTGTGACTTTAAGTGAAAAAGGGAAGAGTAAAGATGTTGAAAAAGCCATTGGTGCCTTAAGTCGTTTCTTTAGAATGTCTGTTAGTTCAGACATGAGTTTGATTACTTTGGATGAAGAGATTGAACATGTTCAACATTACTTAACCATTCAACAACTAAGATATCGAAAAGATTTTGAGTATAGTATCGACATTCCTCAACACCTTAAGAATCAAAAAGTTATCAAGCTATCGCTTCAACCTTTAGTCGAGAATGCCATTTTATATGGATTGAATCCTGATCTAGGTTATAAAACCATACAGATATCTGCTTACGATGATGATGATCATATTTTTCTGCAAGTCTTTAATCAAGGATATGGAATGAGCCAAAGTAAAATAGAAGAACTCTATAAAATGATTAAAAGTACAGAAGCTTCATCATCTTTGGGACTTAAAAATGTTTATCAACGATTAAAGCTATATTTTGGTGACCGTGCAGATTTAATCATTGAAAGTGAGTTAGATGTCTATACAAAGGTAACCCTCAGAATACCAAAGGGAGAATTAGGATGAAGAAGATTCTTACGATGTTAGTTTTGGTTTTGCTTGGCGCTTGTACAAAAATTAATTATTCAGTTCCTTTGTTTATTTACGATATGTCCGATCCTTATATGAAGGATTTTGAACAGAAGATTAGAGCGGTTGCGATGGACGACATGTCAGTGACAAGCTTTGACGCGAGCAATTCACAAATCATTCAAAATGAACAAATCGATGAATGGATTGTGAATGATCAGCTACTGATCATCAATCCTGTCGATCGATTAAGCGTTTTTTCAATCATCGAAAAGGCAAAACAAAGCAATACAAAACTCATCTTTTTTAACCGTGAACCCTTAAATTCAGACCTTATGAACTATGATGGAGCGTATTATGTTGGTGCGGACGCCAAGCAATCAGCAGAGCTTCAAGCTTCACTCATCATCGATCTGTTTGGAAATAATGAAAATTATGACCAGAATCACGATTCAAAAATTCAAACCATAATATTAAAAGGCGAACAAGGTCATCAAGATGCTGAAGCTCGTACAGAGTTTGTGGTTTCGACACTTGAAGCTTCTAATATTAAGATTGATGTGATTGAAATTAGTGTTAACAATTGGAATCGTGACCAAGCCTATCAATCAATGCTTGAACTCGTTGAACGCTTTGATAACAGCATTGAGTTGGTTATTTCAAACAATGATGCAATGGCCCTTGGAGCCATCGATGCATTGATACAACTCAAGCTTATCGAAGATGTCAATCAAGACTTAAAAATAGACCGTACGAATGAACCTTGGTTACCTGTTGTCGGGATTGATGGTTTAGATGAAGCAGTTGAGTCAATTGAAGCAGGTTATCTTTACGGAACAATTGTAAATGACTCTAGCAGTATGGCCTTAAAGATTATGGAGTTGGCGCATCATTTATTGGTACTTGACTCATATCCTGAAATTGAAAATGAATTGGTGGATGGTAAATACATCTGGATTGATTATCAAAAACTCACACTCGAAGTTGACTGAGTGTAAAATTCTACAACAACTGTGTCAAAAATTACATGGTTTGAAAGGGCTTTCTTGATTAAAATTTCATTGTAACTTAGGGTTACAGGAGGAAGCATGAAAAAGATTTTAGCATTACTTGCAGTTGTGCTTTTGTCCGTTTCAACATTGTCCGCATGTTCGACAACTGAAGAAACTGGCAGTTCAACGGTCAAAGTAGGGATCGCCATCTACAAATTTGATGACACCTTTATGACCAACTATCGTAACGAAATGGAAGCCTATCTCGCTACAAAGAATACCGATGAAGTGACTTATGAAGTGTCTATTACCGATGGTAAGAATGACCAAGCGACTCAAACTGAACAAATCGACAGTTTTATTGCTCAAGGTTACAATGTTTTAATTGTTAACTTGGTTGACTTAACCGCTGCCAGCACCATCATTGAAAAAGTGAAGGCTGCTAACATTCCTACCGTATTTATTAATCGTCAACCCTCTGCTGAAGACATGGCTCTTTGGGACAAGATCACTTATGTTGGTGCTAAAGCTGAAGATTCAGGAACCTTCCAAGGTGAAATTGCAGTTGATCTATGGAAAGCCGATGCTGCTTTAGATAAGAATGGCGATGGCGTTATGCAATATGTTATGTTGATGGGACAAGAAATCCACCAAG